>JAOZLU010000024.1 GCA_029934695.1 Desulfobacterales bacterium
TTAAAAAAATTTAAAAATTTACAACTCAGCTACCACAACCATCAGCATGACCGCCACAAACAAGAACATGACTGTAGCGAAGAACAAAAAAATTTGATTCAAGTATAAGGAAAAGTTTTTATGCTCATATCATGTAACAGGTGACTGTATGCCTGTGATATTTTCATAAAAAGCACTGCTAAGTTTTTTTATATATCCTACTATGCAGGAAGGGCTTTTTTCTTATGAAAAAAATAAAAAAAATTTTGCCAGTATTATGAAAAAGGGAAAATACTGTAAAAAATCTTCGCCGGACGGGGTTTGCAACCCCGTCCGAAACATTTCTGGTTCCAATGTTTTTTTGTGGTTTCCGATAATGAACCGCAGATAAACGCAGATGGGATCATCAGCGTTCATATCTGAGGTCTGTGAGGATTAAAGGGAAAGATTGATACAGACAATTTAAAAAATTGCCTTACATCTCCTGCAAAAAATCCGTTTCATCCTCTGATCCGCTGTTATATGGCAATTTAAAATAAATATTGGTTCGCAGTCCGAAACATTCGTGTGTTATCCGAACATCCGCTTCATTCTTTCCCTGAATATATCAAGAAATCCGGATATTAACGACTCCGGCAGAAAACTCGCTTTTATCATCTTTTCAATCCCCGGTTTAAGCTTTATCAGACGCTCTGAAACATGAGCTGTCTGTTCTCCGGTCAGTCCGAAATGTTCTGACAGCCTGACAAAATCCCTGTGGGAAAGCCGGTTTCTCTTTCCCTGCAAACTGAGGCAGGCTTCCTCACGTTCCTCCGGCAGTGCCAGTCTGGAACTGACGATATCATAGGCCGGTGAAAGACGGTATCCGGCCGCGTCCCGGGGTCGGATGAGAGAGAAGTTTTTCAGATGTGCATCGCCGTTTCCGAGTATGAAGAACAGCAAGGCACGTTCATAAAGGTTGAGCAGATCGGAACCGGGCATTTCAGAGTGCTTTTTTATGAAATTGGCGATCCGTTCATAAGAGCCGTCGTATTTGTCATTTGTTTCAAGCAATTGCTGAAAATCTTCCTGCTGGAGTCTGAAGCCGTCTTCTGTCCTGTCGAACCGCTTTACCAGATATGCGAATCTGCCGTCCTGCAATGGAATAAGCCCGTGCTGCGGAACGTCCATGCCGTAAACAGACGCTATACACATACAGAGATTCTCATTTTCAGGGAGATATGGAAAGCGGTCTGTCTGAGGTTTGAGAATATAAACACCTCCCCTTTCCACAACAGTCAGTTGACGTTTTATCGGGTTGTGGATCACGGACAGCTTGGGCTGAACACCGGAGACGGACATCTTTCCGACCATCTTCTGGGATTCGCTGACAATATCAGGGGTGCTGAAAGGGACTTCCGGCGGGACTTTTGTTCCGAAAAGCGTTTCTGCACATTCCGGATGACAGCCATTCCGGATATCCTGATCTGTTCCGGCAATCTGGCAGGAGAGACATCGGACTTTCATATACATTCATCCTCCTTTGCCGGAAATACGGTTACAGCACCGACACAATCCCCACCGCTTGCGACAAGGATATCAAAGCTGTTTTTCGGGTCTGTTTTCAGGGTGCGGCAGGTGATGTCCAGAAACCACCCTTCGGGGAGCAGTCCGAAAAAAAAGGGAAACAACTGCCCGCTCTTGTATGGTGTTTGTGTCAGCGGCAGGGTGAGACTGACCGGCTGCGCATCCGGCAGGGAGAGATAATCCCTGTAATATGTGAAACAATAGCCTGTGCCGGTTCTTTCCAGAAGCCCTGCCTTATGATCCCGGAGATACACATCTGCTTTGTTTTTTTTATTCCTCATCGGGCTGCCTTTCTTTTTAATGGGGACTGAACCGCGGAGGCTCATTATAACTGCTATTATTCATATTATGAATAACCATACTATATTTTTTGAGCATAATGCTATATATTTTTTCATTTAACCCATTTTTTTCAAATCACCCACCGCAAATCAAAACAGATTGATTTTGTATATTAGAGTTGTTCCCAAATAATGGTTTTGAAGCTTTTTGTCATTTTAACTATCTGTTTTTATTGAGTCAGTATTTATTTAGGAACAACTCTATTGACAAACAAACCAGTTTATTTTATATTCTGATTAAAATTTAAACTGGATAAAATTATGATCAAAGAAATATTTGAACTGCAGAACCCTTGGCGATCCAGAGAGGCACTGCCTGATCTGAAAGACAGGGCAATCTTAAAATTGATTCTCAACAACTTGGATAATAAGAAGATATTGGGAATTATCGGAAGCAGGCAGGTCGGTAAAAGTTCCCTGCTATACCTGATCATTGGGCATCTGATCCAAAAAAATGTCAATGCAAATCATATTTATTATTTCAATCCGGATGATCTGAAACTCCATGAATTATTTAATAATATCCCTGATTTTATTCATTTTTTGCAGGCAGGCAGTGACAGGAAATATGTGCTGACTGATGAAATCCAGCGGCTTGAGAACCCGGGGCTTTTCTTAAAAGAACTGTATGACCTCAGCCTTAACATTAAAATAATTTACTCAGGCTCTTCCCAACTGGAAATACGGTCAAAACTGAAAGAACATCTGGTCGGCAGAGCCAGACAGTTTGAAATCCACCGGCTCTCTTTTTCCGAGTATCTTGATTTCAATCGTCCCATCACCCGGGAACAGGCATTGTCGGAAATGCTGATTTACGGTTCATATCCGGAAGTTGCGCTTGAACGACACGCCATTGACAAGAAACTGGCAATAAAAGATATCTGCCAGAGTTATATTGAGAAAGATATTACTGACTTCCTGAGAATCGGCAACACTGACGCATTCAACAGACTCCTGATTCTGCTGTCAAATAAAATCGGCTGCCTTTTGAATATCAACAATCTGTCAAACGCGTTGAAAATCTCCAGGAAAGAAGTTGAAAAATATATCTCCGTCCTTGAAGATACGTTCATCGTCAAAAGAGTTTATCCGTTTCACAAAAATTACAAGAAAGAGATCAGCAAGACGCCGAAAATCTATTTCATGGATTTGGGGCTGAGAAATTATGTCATCAGCAATTTTAATGACCTGTCATTAAGAAATGACCAGGGCGATCTGTTTGAGAATTTCTGCCTGCTGGAAATGCTGAACAACGATCCTTATTCCCTGAATAAAATAAATTACTGGAGAACGACAAATCAGACGGAAATAGATTTCTTTGTCACAAAGGGAAATACGACTGAAGCCATTGAGGTGAAATGGAAAAAAACGTCAGTTCCCAAAAGCTTTAAGACCGTCAGCAAATATTATCCTGAAATCAAAGCCCAGGTTGTATCAAAAAAGGATTTTTTAAGATGCGACAGTCCGTTCAGTGAAATCGGCCGGATATAGTTCGTTCGGGTGAATCCCAAATTTCTGGGTACAAGGGCTTTTTCGGAGCGGTTTTTTAAAAAATCCGGTGGATTTTCCGACCTCAACGAGCTGACACCTCGGAATACTGGCCTCCGAAACTTCGGAGGTCTTCACATTGAAAGTAATTAATTATGCAAAATTTTGTTTATCCCGTCACACTGACCCCGGACAAGGAAGACGGCGGCTTTGTGGTCATATTTCCTGACCTGCCGGAAGCCATCACTCAGGGGGAAGATGTGGACGATGCCCTGACCGAAGCGGCCGATTGTCTGGAAGAGGCCATTGCCAACCGCATCGTGACAGAACTTCCCATTCCCGTTCCCTTGGCTGGCACGGATATGCAATACACAGCATCGCTGTCTGATCAGATGGCAGCCAAAGCAACAATTTATGTTGCCATGCGAGAGAGCGGCATCACGGATGCGGAACTTGCCGGGCGGCTGAACTGTGATAAAGAAAAGATTCAGTCTCTGATTAACCCGCAGTCTCCTGCTGATATGACATACATTGAGAGTGTTCTGTCTGGCTACTACAGCAACTTACAAGTTCGTCCCTCTCTTATATAATACTTAAAGGTTTCCTCAAATTTTAATTCTAATCTGGGAAGCCTTATTTATAAAGGTGCTACGGATTCTCCGTTCCCTAAGAGCCGGTTTTAACTGTTTTTTACAGCTTATGGTCTGAAAAGATGCTTTTAACATTCTGATAATAAACGTAAATCTCAAAGATAAGCAGTTCCGGCCGAACGTGCAGGTTCAAGCTTTGTGCCCTTTGTGCCCCCTTTGTGCCCTTTGTGGTTAAAAAGGTGCGATGCAGGGCTGATTTCAGGCCTCCCTGAAAGCGTTATAATCAGCATATTTATGAACAGTAATCATTTCATCTCAATATTCTTTTCAAAAAATATCAATATTTGCAGCATGTTAAGTTTTGCTGTCAAAAAAATTCAATTAATAACGGCTCTTATGTAAATGAGAACTCGTGAATCCCTGCTTAACAATGGTTTGCAGATTAAAAACAAAATTTCGGGAAACATTTAAGTAATAGATAAGAGGGGGAATGAATTTACGAGTTGCTGTACTATAGTGAGGGGCCTGGGTTCGGACACGGAAAACCCTTTGAGTTTTAGGACACAAAAGTATCCATGATCTCAACTTTCAAGCCGATTTCCAAATCAGGTTTCCCTTTCTGCACACTGGCGGAGCTGGTCCCGTCTCTTCTGACAGATTCGATTTCCAGGATCACGTCCCTGTCTGTCGCCTGGAACCGCTGCCCAGGTTGGACGCCCACGTTGGCCCCGATGTCCAGAATGACGGATTCATCTGTTATTTTGGAAATTCTGCCCCTGAGAGGATAGCGTTCCCTGAGCATTTCCAGGAGCTTCGCTGACAGCCTGTCCCGCTGGAGATAGGGGCTTTTATCGCTTTCCAGTGAGACATGGAAAAAACCGATATTTTCCGAGGTTTCCGTTTCGGTCAGGTGCATGATCATTTCAAAGCTGTTCTGCTCAAGAAAGAGAAAAAGTTTGACAGCCCAGAGGTCCGGATTCAGTTTGTTTTTAAGCCGCACCCATTTCCCTTCTGACAGTTCGATTTCCTTTTTTATCTGATCCAGGCTTCTCCGATTCATCAGCCTGATCCTGGGATATTTCTCATGAATAGTTTTCTGAACCCCGAAAGCCCCGAGGGATTCACCGGGCTTATCCAAATTATGATGAAGCACCGCCATTGTGACCCGCTGAGAACTCCACTCATCAGATGGAGGCGGAGGAGCAGTATGTGCGGCAAATGCGTTCTGAATCCTGAGCAAAAGGTTCACCGAATGTTTCAGCACGGTGTCTTTTTCATGCTCCGAGTTTTTAAAGGACAATTCCGAAGCTTCGTCAACAGCCTGCTCAAACAGTTCAAGGAGTCGGAGAATTTTTGGAAGGTCCGGACTTGGCGGAAAAAGGATATCCGGAATGACGTTCAGCAATAATCCTGCCGTTGCCAGACCAGCAATCCACAGTGCTGTGCGACGGTTTATCGCGGGTGGTTTCTTTTCAAGCCCAGGTTCTGGTCTGACAACAACCCCGAGACTCGAAATCTTCAACTCAATGCGCTGTTCTGTCTCATTCGGGCCGAAATAGCTGAGACACGGATCGCCGTACAGGATATAACTTGCCCAGGACGTGTCCTCCCCGGTTCTGTCTTTCTCGCCCAGTCTGATCCTCGCCAGCCGCACTGCCTCGCCCACCGTCTTTCCGGAGAGCAGATGCTCATAAAACAGACAGGCAAAACTGCGGCTCGGGGCATCTTTGACTTCCCACGAAGTCCCCAGATAATGCCTGACACCTGCCCGCATAAACGCATTGGCCAGATCAAAGGACGCATCACCAGCACTCTCTCCTGAATCTTCCCATCTGTCTGTGCGGGCAGACTGGCACGCATTGGAAAATACAAATGCCGGCATGGCTTTTCCGCCTGCGATATCATCAATATCCCGGGCCGTGAAACGCCCTTCTGTCAGTTCCCATCCGCTCTGTCCCGGATGCTGGGGATTATACACCGCATGACCTGCAAAATGGACAAGATCATATTGCCTGATCCTCTCCCTGATTTCATCCGCCAGAATTTCGGTGTTGAGCTCCGCAAATACCCGCTCGTCATCCAGATTCTTACGATCCATGTATTCACAGATATTTTCCCCTTCCGAATCCGCTGCATCAAGGTCTCCGCCCGGATTGCTCAGTATCCACATATCCAGCGGAGGATCCAGGGAGCGTTTCTCAAAATGCAGGGCTTTCTGATGTGTTCCGGACATGCGCCCCATGCTGAACCGCCTGCAGAGAAATTCTCCGTGCAGGTAAAGCAGCTCCCACGGAATATGAACCAGGTCCGCGTCAATTTCCAGGGTCAGGTATCGGGCCTTGGTGGTCAGCAACCTCATCTGAATATCCGGTGTCAGAAATTCATCGCAAAGCATCTGACCCATTTTCCTGATATCCTCTGACAAATTGGGGCCGGGTTTTCCACGGGCCGGGGCGTTGCTGTGGTTTATTCTCTCAATGATTTCAGTCCAGCCGGTTTCAATACCCGCCATCCGGACGGCTGTGTTTTCATAGCTCCACATCGGATAACCCGGGTCCCGGATGCCGATTCTGAGAGTGTGTTTCTCGGCTGTGAATTCAGAATCTGTCATTTTTCTCACTGATGCCTGTCTCGTCAAGTCTGAATTGAAAGTGATATATCTGTTTCTGATTCTTTCCGTACCAGATGAACACCAGATGATAATTACCGAAAATCAGATTTTCAAAAAGTACATTTTCGTGCTGCAGGGGACGCGACACATCTCTGATCCCCTCCTGTTTCAAAGTGATCCGGACGTTTTTTGCCTTGTCATCCCCTTTTGTCACCCTGACCTTCATGCTGGCATTTTCATCCGCTGTTTTTCGGATATATATCTCGGCCTCAAGATCATTGAGTGTCTTTTTGTGATAGGCATAGTGCATGGGCAGTTCCCGGTCCGGAGCCGTGTCTGCCGCAGATCGGACCGGAGAGAACGCTTCCCGGGATTCAAAATATGGAAACCAGGGCTGGACCGCCAATTCAGAAGGGACAACCCTGATCCATTCACACAAAGCTGCGACATCCTCTTTCAGACGATGCTTTAACTGCTGCAAAATTGTTCGGGACTCTTTCTGGAGAATCGGCTCGGGATCGGGAATATCCTCGTCTGCGATAAGTGAACTGGCAACCAGGAAATCCTGCCGGCACGCGTCACACTCGGAAAAATGCCGCTCTGTCAGTTCCCTGTCTTCATCCGTAATACGGCCTTCGATATATCTGGCGAGCATTATTGTATCTATACATGATGATTTCATTTTTTGTGCCTCCTTTTAACTCCCTTATATGCAGAGAAGAACATTTTCTTATCTTTGCTCTCCTTCAATTTGCCTCAGCAAATCTTTCAGATGCTTCACACCCTTGTGCCTGATCTGATAAATGTTATTTTCTTCTTCCTGCATTTTGGAGGCAATTTCCGGGACCGACAGTCCGTCAGAAAAAAGAAATTTCAAAACGAGGCACTCTTTGTGAGGCAGTTTCTCCATGCAGTCCAGCGCACGGTGCAGTGACTGTCTGGCTTCAAGCCGCCGGATTTCATCCCGCAGTTCAGGTACCTTTGTCATTTCATCAAGCGGCATCAGGTAATCTCCTCCAAATACCCCCGGCCGGTCTTTTTTTCTCACATACATTCCCACCGTCCGACTGGCTATAAGCTTAATCCAGTTTTTGAAGCTCCGGCCGCCGTCTTCCCTGTACAGCCTGAGCTTCCTGCATTCCCTGTCAAGAAGCTCGGCAAAGACCTCGTTGCGCATATCTTCGATATCCTGTTTTGTGAACGGCGCGTTGTAACGGACAAATGCCTCCCGAACCGTATGATAAACCATTCTCCAGTAATGCTCAACCAGCTTCTCCAGCGCGCGGCAGTCTGTCCACTCATTCTCAAGAGCCTTAAGCTCTTCTTTGCTCAGTTTTTTCATTGTGTCACAACCCAGTTTCCGATGACAAGTTCATCTTTGTTCCCGTTGACAAGCTCGATACCACATTTTCCGCTCTGGTATCCTTCGGCGATAAGGGCGTCTCCGATAAATTCGGTATCCGTTCCGACCACAAGGGGCCACTCCATTCTGACAGTCTTTTCCATAAGCACCAGCACCCGTTCCCCCTTACGGATGATTTTGCCTTTTACAAGCGGAAAAGCAGTGTGAAATTTTTCCGAAAGCTCCGCTGCAAGGGATTTCAATACCGGAAGATCAGCCGACTCGCTGTATATGTCAATATATTTTGGGGTTACATATTCCTCATTCAGTATCTGAGAGGTCTGCATGTCGCTCACCTGGGCTACGATCTCAATGCCGTTTCTTGTTTTGTGGACATAGCCTGAGAGCATGAAACGCACTGCTCTCTCGGCAGCTCCGGGATACAGCTTCTCTGAAACACGGATATGAAACCGCTTTTTTGATATCAGATGACTTAGAAAAAGGGAGCGGAACAGATTTTCAAGCCCGGGTTCAGCATCATTGACAGTCAGCATCTTAAAGGCATTGGTTTTGAATGTGCAGCGATACTCAGGTCTGAGCGGCTCAGGAACTTGGCGGAGGATCACCATCTCATGGATTGTTTCCGCACCTGATTCATCCTGTGCGCGGATGACAATCTGATTTTCTCCGTTTCTGAGTCTGAGGGAGTGATTGAAAAAAATGATCTGCCCGGGTTTCCTGTGAACCGGAACGCCGTTTATCAGTATTTCTTCAATCCTCCGCTTTCCCCTGACCTGTCCCTGAAGCGCGATCATTTCCTCAAAGACCGGGTTCTGATCCAGAGATTCGTTCAGAATGATTTCAGGGCCTGGATTCTGGGGATTGAGACCCGTGATCATAAAGCCGGCACCGTCTGTGACAATACTTGGGGAATGCTGTGCGAGCATCACCCGGAGATTCATCCTCTGTGCTGATTCGCGGATCATCTCCGGATGGATATTCGCCTCTGTCTGATTTCCCAGTTTATCCTCAGCCAGCAGAACAATGCTTTTCTGTCCGGACTCAGGTGCCAGGGAAAAGGGTGATTCCTTTCCCTGCACGACAATTTTCTTTTCTCCGTTCACTGTGAGGGAAATTTCGCCGGATTCATCATAAAGATATCCTTTCACTCCCGCGGCAGGGTCCGTTTCGGTGAGGATGATGGTCGGGCCTGACCTGTCCGCATAAATGGTTATCTGACGTTTCTCCTGTCCTCCCATGAGATTTCTGGCAATGATATCAATGTCATGTTTTCCCTCATTCAATACCAGAATTTCTTCAAAGGAAATTTTCCTGCCGGAAAATTCTATCTGGATGGGGATGCCATCCACAATGATTTCAGAGATATATTGTTCATCTTCTGCGATTCCTGACACCATGACCGAATCCGCTTTTGTCCATATAATGTCGGATTTCACAAAAATCCGGGGGACAGAAACAGCGATTTTTTCCCGCTCCATGATATGTTTGCGGACTTTGTCCAGATAGTGAGATGCTTTTTCGGACGGATAGTGTCTGATGGAAAGCTCCAGTTCCGATTTGGCTGTATCGTAATCTCCCAGCAGATAATAAATCAGCCCTTTTTCGCGATGGGGAAAATAGTCCATAAGGCGCATCCCGTATATTTTTGCCATCCGCTGATCTTCAAAGCGCTGCTTTTCCGCTTTGTTCAGATCCGTGAGTGCCTGCTCATAAAACTCACCTTCTATGCAGGAAAGGGCGCGTCTGTAATAATCAAACCATTCATATCCGAATGTGCCGTCAATTTTGCAGTAGTCTTTACCATTTTTTATGCAGACCGGCCTGGGCGGCATACATCCATATCCACAGAACAGGATAAAAAACAGGATCACGGACAAATATTTGATGATGGATTTTCGCTGATTTTTGTACATCTGTCATATCCCTCTGGAAGACAATCTGAAATTCATTAAAGATTGTCAAGGCTGAAAATTTGTATTTAAACAAAAATTTATAAAAAATCAAATAAAAAAACGGAAACTATAATCTTAATATGCAGGAAAGATTTTTTTCTTATATATTTTTTTTCAAAATGACAATTCCCTGATTATCTTACTGAAATATCTCGAAAAAAAAATTCATTTTCATACTCAATGGACTCTGCCAAAAATATCATGACCGCTTTTGAACCTGTTCAGCCAGATTTGCCCATTGCGTGTGGCAGTTTCAGTTCATTAAAGAATCATCTTTATTTTTTCATAAGCTTCGTGTATTCTGAAATTTTTTTGCAAACGCGAAACATAAGGCCGGAGGGAGTGCTGAAATGAAATTTTAGCACCCACACACAGTCAGCAGATGGAAAATCTTCCGGGATACTTTGTTGTAAAGAAATCCCGGGTATTTTTCACCTGCTGACAATGATAAAGGAATCTCAAAATGGCAAAATCAGATATAGACACAATCAAATCTGTTGTCAAAGCCCATTGGCCTGTCACCACACCGGGGGCCAAGGCGAAAAGGTATGTGGGGGAATTCTTTGATCTTACACGGAGAGGCAAAAAGATCACGGGGAAAGTGGAGGGAAATCACGGAATCTACACTGTCTCCCTTGAGGTCAAAGCTGAAAGGCTTTCGTCCGCATGCAGTTGTTATATCGGAGCTTATGGAAATTGTCATCATTGTCAGGCTCTGGGGTTCACATTCTTACAAGATGCCAGAGCATTTAAGGCAACCCGGGCCAAAAGTCTGAAAAGTGTCCGAACACCTGAAGATTTAAACAAATATCTCAATGGTGTCACCCTGGAGAAACTGCTCAGTGAATTGAAAACCAAAGGGATTACTCAGAAAGCCTTTGCGGAGAGTATTGGCATGAATTCCCGACACCTGACCTCTGTTAAATCGTGTGAACTGAGAAATCGTTATTACAACGAACTGGGAGCAATAAAGCTGGCCTGCCTGTGGTTTTTGGAACATATTGAAAATAAGAAGTGATGATTCCGGGACAAACAACTGTAGGGAAAGCGGATAAGAAAAGGAAAAAGTCCTTCCTTTTCTTATCTGTCGTCCCTGTCATCTTCTATAGAGGCTTTAACATAGACAGATTAGTATTACTTGCTGTTCACAACTTGCATGATGTCAAGAACGGTAACGCACCCGTCATTGTCCAGATCATAGAACGGTTCATACCTCTGTTCTCCGTCACAGATATTCCAGAGCACGGAAACCGCTTCGATATCAGCGTCGTCAATCACGCCGTTTCCGTTGAAGTCATACGGGCCTGCGGGAGATTCACCCGCCTGTCCCACATCCATTCCGAATCCGTCGCCGGTGTCGTAAATTGTCATATTGCTTACAAGGGTTTCATGCGCTCCGAGTGTGACGGTTCCGCTCTCTTCGGACAGAGTGCTGTTTTTTCCCGAATATTTTCTTACGCTCAGATGACCGGTTTCGTCTGTTGCCCCGCGGATAACAAGGCGATAGTCACCTGTTTCCAATAAAGGCAGGGAAATGGCCTGACTCCCGTCATCTCCGAACTCAGGGCTGATACCTGGAATATTGCAGCCTGCGGTGCTGCATTCCCTGTCTTGTGCATCATACAGAAGCAGAGCAGATGAGGCATCAAGGGTCAGGGATACCCATTGTTCCTCAGAATCCTGCACCGGAGTTTCAATATGTTCGACAATCAGCCTGCCCAAATCTGTCTCTGTTCTCCAGTCGAACCAGCCCCTGTCATCCCGTTTTCTCCTGCCTTCTTTCTCCGCGCTGACCAGCGAATCCAGCCCTGGAACTCCTTCCGTTGTCACGCCGGTGATCTGGATGATGAAATCATTATAATCGTAGTCGTTCTCAGAATCGTTCAGATCAACATCTTCATACACAAAAGCATTTCCCAGGCCGTTGACATCCGCCATCTGACCGATGTGCATCCCGTAATCCGAATTCGCTGATATCAGAGAAAACAGAGGGCGTTTTTCAGGAACATCAGTTTCCATGTTGTCATAAAATTCCTGCAAGGTGCCGTTCGGAATGAGTATGGTTGCAAAGCGATCTCTGGGAAACATGTTGAAGCGTTTCACGCCTTTGTAACGTCCTCCGTTCCGCTCGCATTTCTCACCGAGAAAACCTCTGTACCGGGCACCTTCTTTTCTGTCTGAAAGTATCACATAACCCGTCTCAGTATCTGATAATGCCCGTTTTGCCGCTTCCCCGACAAACGCCTTCATCGGAAGCAGCTCCATTCCGGCAAGACTGAAGATGCCGAGTTCGCCCTGATAAGCGCCGCCGTCGTACAGCCAGTCAATGACAACGACCCCGTTGTCTCCCACAGTGAATACGCCTCCTTCAAATCTGGGTCTGGGAGGAAGCGAACTTGGCGCAAAATTATCAAAAGCAATACCGGATGCTGAACCTGAAAACGAGATTCGGATGGCGTGAATATCCGGAGTCTCATGCTCGAAAGACCATGTATGAAATTTTTCGTCCGAACTTAAATCATCGGTTCCCGGAGGACTGCTCATCACATCAATGACATCATCTTCGCCTGAACGATACGCTTCTCCCATTGCCTCAGCAAGCCATTGCCCGGCAACACTGTCGCAGCTTCCGTCAATATCCCAGATATGGGCACTCGCGGCAGACACAGGAGAATCATAAATAATGATGAGACTGAAATCAGATGCGTCCGTTGTCAGAAAGAAATCGCCAGGCAGAGACGCATACCTGCGACTGACTGTGTCATCGGAATCGAAGTCCCGATCCGAATCTTCGCCGCCTGTTTTTCCAAGCACCGGAAAGGCATCAGCATCAGGAAAACCGTCCTTATCCGTATCCAAGCGGAATAAGACACCATGCGTAAGCTGAAACTGATCGCCGATCTCCAGCCCCTCCGAGGGCAATGTTTTTGGAACGGATTCAAAATCAATAAGATCGGACTTCCCGGGATCTGCACCAGCTTCATATTCCTCAATATTGGCGTATCCGTCTTCATCCGGGTCTGCCCAGGCATCGTCAGTCAGAGGATCCAGGTTATGAGCGATCTCCCATCCGTCTTTCATGCCGTCGCCATCGGTATCCGGGTTATTATGATCGGTCTCGTACTCTGCCTCCTTTGCATCTGAAATTCCGTCATTATCCGAATCCTGCAACTCATCCTCAGAAGCTTGCGAAGAGATGATCTTTATGTCAGCCCCTTTCACAAGTTCAGGATCGCCGGAAGAAGTCACTGTGAGATGCAGCGTCTCCGATGCGCCCACAGCAGAAGGCAGCATGACATTGAGGGAGAGTTCTGTCTTGCTGAGTGCCTTCACCTTAAATGTCTGGTATGAATGGACATTCAGTTCATAGCCTTTGGAATCTGTGACTTTCACAGTGTATGTATCCTCAACCGGGCTGTTGTTGAGTACGAACAGGTCAAAAAAGACGATTTCCTCTGTTTCTCCAATAAGGATTTGCCTGGGGACCTTTATCATAAAATCATAGAGGATTTTGGGCGGACTGACGACAAGATGGGGCGTGCTGATGATTTCGGAAAGCGTCACGCCTTCATCTAACAGAATTGTGTCTGCAAAAATATCCACCTTTGCTGCCTGCAACGCCCCTTTTGCCACGCCTCGGAAATCAAGCACACTCCCCGGGCCGACAGCGAGAGTTATCTCACTAATTGCGGACATGGCTCCTGCATTGAGATTGCGTAAATCAAGGGTCCAGTTTTCTCCGCCGTAAATTTTGATGTTTTCTGAATGCCACCTGGCTTTGCTGCCTGTCATGGCGATGGTCGGATCCCAACTGAATGTTCCTCCCTGACCGCACCCCATAATTGTTCCGTTCTGAATCGCAACGGGTGCGGAAAAGACGATATTACCGCCTTTTCCCGGGTATGGCGAACAATGTCCGTAATTCGCATCTCCGCCCGTGCCGGTGGATATTCTGGCACTGGATGTGTTGATAAGCAGGGTATCTGCAAGAAGAATCGCATTGCCGCCGTTTCCGCCATAAGAACCGCCGCATGTCGTGCCTGATCCGTGGGGTGTGGATGCATTTCCGCCGTTTCCGCCCCCAGTTCCAGGGGAGTCAGAATAACATTCCGGGCCGATAATTCCCTTGTTGGTAATCGTATCTCCATATATCTCAACAGACCCGCCGTCTCCGCCCCGGGCAGTCCAGCCATAATGATTTCCGCCGCGGCCTCCCTGGATATCGCCGCTTTGCGCGTTGAAGAAGGTTCTTTTGCCTGTCAGTATGACACTTGTTCCTGGTGCGCCGTCTGCACCGTCTCCTCCCCGGATTTTTCCTCCGTTATAAATAAAATCGCTCGCAGTTATCTTTATTTCTGCTCCCGGGGTACTCGTCAATATCCCGGAATTACAGATGCTCTCTGTCCTGATCTCTGCGGACGAATTGATCACTACTGTATCGCCGAAGTTGATCTGAACAATATCATTCCATCCGGGAACCCTTGCTGGTGCCCATGTATTCGGATCGTTCCAGTCTCCGCTTCTGTCTGACCGGATGGTCGGCGATCCGCAGTCTATGCCTGGTATTTGGATCGCCATATAATTCTGGCCGGGACCATCTTCTGTTACGTCG
Source organism: Desulfobacterales bacterium (assembly GCA_029934695.1). GTDB lineage: Bacteria > Desulfobacterota > Desulfobacteria > Desulfobacterales > 4be13 > JAOZLU01. Next base: position 14,503 of record JAOZLU010000024.1, read on the forward strand.
GTGTAAGTGCAGTCTGAAGGCACAAAAGTATAACCTGCTGTCTCCGGTTTCACTATTCCTGACCAGCCGACTTCCACCGTGATACTGTAAAAGCCGTTGCTGTCTGTTATTACGGTGCCTTCGGGACCGCCTTCCACGGCAACACCTTCGAGTGCTGCGCCGTCTGATGTCAGAATATGACCTGAAATTGTGAAAGTAAAAAGGCTTCCCGTGTAATCCTGATCGGGCAGGTCAGTTGTTATGTTATTGTAGGTGCGGCTCGGAGGATCAAAATTATGGAGTGGAATTTCCGGTGTCGCAGTTCCTGACCAGCCGACATCCACTGTAATACTGTAAAAGCCGTTGCTGTCTGTCTCGGGACTGCCGGGCAGACCGTCCAGCACAACGCCTTTCATGCCGGTTCCGTCTGAATGGCGGACATGGCCTGAGATCAGCGGATTGACACTCTGGGCCAGTGCTGTATCAGCGATAAAAAATATGGCGGCGATAATGACAAGCCGCAAGAAAATTGTTGCGATTTTGATAAATTTCATTGGTCTTCTCCTTTTTGGTTGAAAAGATATCCGAGGTTCTGAAAATCTCGGAGGTTTCTCTGAACCGCAATTTATAATCTGTTATAATCTGCGATTCAGCTCCTTTTTGTTATCTTATATGCAGAAAGGATTTTTTTCTTATACTGATGATCAATTTTTTTTATGATTGGCCCTGATTATTCAAACCTTTAGACCAAATTATTATTAGATATTATATGATTGATAATCAGCATGGTTTTATAGCTTGTGCCGATCAGGCACAAATAATTTTATATCAAGGTGAGATATTTTATATCAATCTGACAATAAAATTTATTTGATTGGATCGGAAGATTTGAATACTGCAAGGGAGCAAAACGGAAAAGCACCCGGTCAGTTAAGTTCATCATTCCTTAAATATATAAGGGGACGAGTTTATGAATGCTGCAATAATAAAAAATTGTATTGATTGATTGATTGACATATCTGTGCAGATTTATTATATGACTGATAATCAGCATGGTTTGACGGGTTGGACAGATCAGAAGAAATAATTTTACATTTAAAGTGAAATATTTTATATCAATTTGCTGTGTACAGGACAAAAATTGATAACATATTGATATTATTGAAACCGGGCATTCCGGACAAAGCCGCATAACTGTCTGGAATAAAAGGTTATCCGAAAATGTGGAACATTTTTTGTCCTGTACACAGGAGCGAAACATACTTTTAGGAGTCAGACATGGAGCTGAAAGATTTTCTTGATTATGATGTAAATAAACATAAACAATGAATTTGAATTTCAGGTTTACGGATGGATTTCAGAGTCTGTGATTGTTTGGTAGATGGAGGGAGCATAAGTTTATGAATAAAATTTGTCCAGATTGTAAGACAGAAAATGATGACCCGGATTCAAACTTTTGTGGAGAATGCGGCAAGCAGATTACGATCAAAAAATGTCCCAAGTGTGGTAAAGAGTTGCACAATCCGAAGAAGTTCTGTACAAATTGTGGCCATAAGTTACGATTTTGTCCAAATTGCGGGAGTGAATATCTTGAAAATGAGTTATATTGTGGAGAATGCGGATATAAGCTTTCTGATACTCCAAAAAAAATAGGTGAAACAAAGCCTGTGTCAATAGAAATTCCGGATGATACTCCGATAGTTTCTGAAAAGCCTCCAATTCTTCCGGCAGTCAAAGCTCAATTTGAAAATCGAGCCAAGCAGACTGAAAATAGTCTTCAGATGCTTTCGTGGAATTTCCCGTCTTTAAATTTTAAAAGAGATTTTCTGAATAATTTGGATAACGGAATAAGTTATAGGAGAAAAAGAAGACTGCAAGAACTCCGGGCTAATTTCCTTAATTTTATCAACCGGCCAGAGCCGAATTATACCCGGTCACTTGAAGAACTTCATAAAATGATTGATGATATCCCTGATAATACTGAAGTATCGTTGAATATTGCTTTCTGTTATCAGAAAATGGGAAATATGAATAAAGTTTTTGAAACTCTTATTCAAGCAAGGAATGTGAAACCAGATTCATCTGATATTTTGAAGAATCTATTGGGAGTCTCTTGTTTATTAAGATTTTGGGGAACTTTTCTGGATACTTTAAGGTCTTATTATAAAATTGCCAAAGATAACGATCCTGACTCCCACTTGCTCTTTGATTTTGAATTACGATTTGGTTTTTATGAAAATGCCTTACAAACTTTGAAGGATTTATTGACACTTTCCGATTATACCATATCATCTTCTCTTCCTGATTATTTGACATTAATGGCTGTTCGATGTCTTGATGACAAAACTAACAGCGTATTCTTTAAAAAAATAACTGACTATCAATCTGATATTAATACCCTTGTTAGTTTACTGGAGTCAAAGGTAAAAAATAGGGAAACGTCCGAGTACCGGGCGGGAAAAATAGGAGACAGCGAAGCTCTTCATACTATCAGACAAAAAGATATTGAGATGAAGTCGTTGCAGTTGTACGATTCACGGCAAAAACACCTGCAAAAGAACCTCCTTTTAGAAGCAAAAAAGGTTTGCGAAGAGATAGCACAATTAAGGCAGGAACAAAGAACAAAGGAAAGTTACCTGTACGAGGGATATCTGATAGAAATAAAACGACTTATAAATGCAGGTGATTTTGAATCAATGAAAAAGGCTGAAAACTTATGCTGGTCAATCCCCTTGAAAGAACGTCCAGAGGGATGGAAAGAAGTCAATGATGAACTGCTTTCAGAGAGAAAGCGTTATACAAGATACTCAAAAGTATCCATAAATCCACCCTTTTCAAAAAAGAAAAGGCCAGTTGATAACATTATGAGGAAAGCTGACAAGCTTGCTCAGAAAGATCCAAACTTGGCTATTAGCTTCTTGATAAAACATGAAAACGAATTTGTTGATCTTGCAGACAAAATCAGAAAAAATAACTTGCTTGGACATTCTTGTGTCCGTATGAGCAAATTTAAGAAGGCTATGGAATGTTACAAGTTTGTTCTGGATAATGCTACACAAAAACAGCAAAAAGTTGGCGCATTGTTGGCCATTGCTCTTATCTATCGCAAAACGAGCGATTATCAATCTGCCATAGATTCGTTGAACAATATCGCAGGTATTGATAGTTCCCGAAAGGCGCATGTTGAAACATTGCTTGCCAAAATCAAAGAAATTAAAGAAGATCAATCCATATCTGAGGAATCACAGATCAACGATAAAATTGAAAAGGCCAGCAATCTTTTGGATGATGAATTGCTGAATACCAGCCGGCTTTTTAGCCTAGGGGCTCCTCTTGACGAAGTCAGTAATTTTCTGGAAATAGAGATTGAGCAAGCAAAAGTTGAGGGGCTGACCCAGAAAAAGATTGAAAACAAAGAATTTAGCCCTAAAGACATCGAATATCTGCAAGGAAAAGCGTCTGAGTTTGTAAGGGGAAATAAGCCCAAACCAGCGGCAGAATATTTTCTTTCCGCTGTTAAAGTGCTTTATTTCTTAGAAAGTGAAGATAATGATCATATAGCGAAAAATTTAAAAAATTATTGCGCTGCTAAGGGAGATGCTTTTATTATAGAAAATACCAACTGGGATGTTGCACGGACATATTATTTCGAAACCTTTCGATTTTCCACTAACTTTGTTTTTTCAGAAAAAGAATTTTTTGACCCGAATGAAACACTGAAAGCAAAGTCGGAGATTAAATTATCCCAATTTCTATCTACTTTTCACCGAACAAAAGAGGCTTTTCTTGGAAAGTCGGATTGGCCGATTTACAATCTTCTGGATATTTTGCAAAATACAAATAAAAGGGCGATTATTTCTGCTTTGAACGGATTGATTTTGTTGGCATCTTATAATCCCGAAGTAGGACGCTATCTTCTTTTTATGGCAAAGCATAAGCATGAAATATCGGATAAATTATGTCATTATTTTTCAGAAATTTTTAATAAGGAAAAAAAAGATAAAGCGAATTATGAATTTTTGGAAGAAATGATAAATTTAGGTGTCAGTCAGATCAGAGATTTAACACAGAGACTGATGAGTCGATTTCAATTTTTTGATACCAACCTTTCCAGTTTTGCTCAATTGCGGGAAAAAACGCCTCAATTTTTAGATGGAGAGGAACCTTCTTTTAAAGCTCTGGGGGTAGATTTTCATGGAACAGACAGCCACTATTTTCAAGAAATGAAGACCATTCTTCGGTCAATAGAGAGCTATGATTCTGTAGAAAATTTTGACGAAAGGGAATCTAAGTTTCTGACAGCACTTCAGTTCATAAATACTCTGATAGCTGATATTGACAAATCTCCTACTTATTGGGGACGTGCTTATATGCTTCCTTTAGTTCAAAAATGGAAATATCTGCTTGAAGAAGATTTCAGAAGAAGAGATGAACAAGCATCTCCAAAATTACTAATTGAAACCGTAGAAAGGGCGGAGCCCAAAAAAGAGATTTCAGATATTCATGTTTTAGTTTCCAACAAAGAAGGTACCAGAACTGCTTCCGGTATTAAACTCCATATTTTACCATCTTTGGAAGAAAGTTATAGTCCTGTTAAGGCTATCTATGAAATTGGTTCCATTCGTATTGGACAATCAATTACAAAGGTGATCAGTATCAGACCGATCACCGATGAAGGCCGTCTAACTTTGAACTATCAGATCAGCTATGACAGAAAAGGAGAAGAGGTCGTTGAAGAATCAAGAACTATTTCTGTCTCACTGGCAGGAGAATCATTTGAAGAGTTCAAAAACCCTTATACCACTTGGGCAAATGCGAGCATTGTAACAGAAGAAAAAATGTTTAAAGGACGCACTGCTTTTGTTGATGAAATCTTTGATACCCTGAAAACTGTTGGAAAAAATAAAACAATCGTTATTCATGGACAAAAAAGATCAGGTAAGTCTTCTATTTTATATCATGTGGCCCGTAAATTTGAAAACGACCCTGCTTCAAATTTTCTGCCAGTTGAACTGGATATGAATTCATTGACGACGAAGCTTGATGAATCAACATTTTTTCACACTATTCTGACGAGTTTTGAAGCTATCCTCATGGAAATGCCACAGATACCGAGTCTCCAGATGCTCTCGGAAAATCCGGTTGTACTCTTTATCAATTATATGAAAAAACTCAATCAATTACCGCTAATGAGGAATTGCACCCCATTATTAATTATTGATGAATTTACTGAGTTGTATTCGATGATAAGAAAAGAGTATATTAGTGAAAATTTTATGAGAGCATGGAAGTCTATTATTGATAAACACTTATTTTCCGTTCTGTTGGCAGGCACAGATGACATGCCGGATTTTATAAGGGAAAATGCCAATGCGTTCGCTGCTACAACTTTGGAATACGTCGGTTACTTAGATGAAAACGGGGCAAAAGAGTTAATTATTGAACCCATATGGGATAGTAAGAAAAATACGAGCCGACTACAGGAAACCGCCGTTAAAAAAATGATCCGTTTGACTGCCGGCAACCCTTTTTACATCCAAATATTAATGGACAGATTGGTCATTTATATGAACCAAAAACATATCAGCAGGGCTACCGTAGCAGATGTTGATCAGGTGGTTGAAAACTACATCAGGGAACTACAGCTTAGTGAGGCACCGGTTTTGTTTGAAAATCTGACTTCATTTTTAACCAGACAAGATGGGCAAACCAAATTGGAAAAACGGGTACTCCAAATTACAGCCTACATTACTATAAATCAGGAGTTTGCCAGCAAGCAATCCATTTTACAAGAATTCGGCATTAATGAGCATGAAGATGTTGAAAAGATAATCAATCATCTTTTAGTTCGAAATGTTTTGGAAGCACGGTCAGGTGTTCAGGCTTACAGAATACAGGTTGAATTGTTCAATCTCTGGTTAAATGAGAAGATGCCTTATGTGAGACGTTCATCCTTAGTGAATCCTTATATCATTGGCGATCCTGTCACAGGAAACAATTTTTATGGTCGCCAACAGCAGGTCGATCAGGTTTTACAAAATATTTCGCATAAATCTTATCTTTTGGATGCTGAATGGAGAACAGGGAAAACATCTCTTCTTTACAAAATCCAGCATGAACTCAGGTTGATAACATTAGATGATCATTATTTTGTTCCGGTTTTTGTTTCGATTGATGGATGCTCTGAAGATAATATATGGTATAGAATTGCCGAAGGTTTTGTGGACACTATTAATAATCATCCTGACTTTCAAATTGATGCGTCGGAAAATTTCTGTTTAGATAATCCGTCAAATTATAAGTTAAGACAATTGAAAACCAGTGTGCTTGAAATAGTTGATAAGATAAACAGCCAACATATGATTAATGGAAAAAAAGTGAAATTCATCATCGAGATAGATGAGGCCCAGCAGATTAATGACTTTGGTGGACAGGTCAGATCTGATTTACGAAATTTTTTAAGTCAGGATTTAAATATAAAGCCACACCTGAATTCTATTATTGCAGGTTATAAGATTGAGAAGAGGTTGGCGGAAATGAGTTCTAGTCCATGGACAAATTTCACGATGCAAATTCATCTGGAAGGCTTGTCTGATAATGATTTCAGTTCATTAATTGTTGGTCCTATAAAAAAGCAGTATGGTGATCGTTATCAATTTGATCCCTCAGCAGTCGAAAAAATATCAGAATACAGCCAAAGGATTCCGTATGATACGCAAGTTTATTGCAACCTATCTTTCGACGAGATAATTGCAAGAGGAGAAAGTGTAGTTACCGGAGAAATTGTGGAAAGAATAAAATCTAAAGCTTGCTCACAAATTGCCAATGCAACCTGCGGAGTAAGAGGAGATGACAATGCCTAATCCTTTTCAAGTTCAAAGCCCGGTTGTGGGCGATGATTTTTATGGGCATCAAGATATCGTATCCGGTGTTCTTGATGAGCAGCTAAACCATGTGTGGATTATCGGAACAAGGCGAGGCGGAAAAACATCCATACTCAGGCAAATTGAGCATGTCGTCCAACATAAAGAAAATTATTCAAAAAAATATATCCCAATTTTTTGGGACATGCAGGGCGTTGCCGATGAGCAGGGATTGCATGAAAGATTTGTTGAGGGCCTTTGGGATCTGAATAAGGATAAATTTGATATTTTAGGAATTGACAGGAATCAGGCTGATAATATGAGCCTCAAAGATATTTTTCATAAGATCGGTCATTCCGTCACAGCAAATAATATCCAAGTTCTTTTTTTATGCGATGAGGTTGAAGCATTAGTTGAAATTTCAAAGAATAATGATCAGATCATCTCAGTTTTACGTTACTACTTTCAAAGTAAATGGAACAAAACCGTAATCGCAGCTACAGGAGCATTATGGAATTTAAAAGAAAATCTCAAAGATGTGTCTCCTTTTCTGTCCGGATTTACTCCACCCAAATATGTTCTTGGTTCGCTTTCTAAGACTGAGTCGTTGTCTTTGATACGAAAAATTGAAGAGTGTGATAAAAAGTTATCCATATCTTCTTGGGAAGAAGATATTTGCCGATTAACTAACCAGATTCCCTTCTATATCCAATTAGTCTGTATGACTATATGTGATTCAGAGTTAAACGATTTTGAAGAAATAAAACAAACAGTCTTTAATAACTTTGACTTTAATGTGGTTTTGGAAAACGATCTGGAAGGGTTGAACACTATTGAAATGTTGATTCTTCTTCAAATTGTTGAAAATCCGGGAATCAGATTAGATGAACTTAAAACCAGGATTTTGAAAGAGATTGATATCGGTGATATTCAGGATTTTATCAGAAATCTGAAGTTGTTGTCTTACATCGAAGAAAGAACCGAGCAACGATTTAATGTTCCAAACCATTTTTTGCAATTATGGTATAAAGAACATTTGCGAAAAATAGTTGAAAAACGTCATCCTCATTCTTTTGCAGAAATTTTTGAACATTTAGGTGATGTTTATACCATAAAAGGCGATTTAAGCCAAGCGATTGAATCATATGAAAAGGCCGTAGAAAAGGAACCTGATTTTGAAAATTATAGTGATCTGGGAAGAGTATTGTTTCGTGATAGAAAATATGATAGGGCAATTAAAAATTTGGAAAAAGCTTTGCAGCTTAAACCTGATGAAACACGAATTCGTCTGAATTTAGGCATTGCGTATAATTTTAATGGTGATGATGAAAAATACAAAGAGCATTTCATAAAAGCATTTGAATCAGATCCGAAAGTTGCCTTTGACACTTATGAATATCTGATGAAAAAGATCACAGAAGTCAAAAAGCAAAAAGAAAGAGCAAAAGACCGACTCATCCAACAATTTTCCCACACCCTCCGAAGTTCCCTGGTAGCGGTTCAGGCTGCTATCCGAAATGTCATAGATACCGGCAACCCGAACAGGCTGGAATCAATCCAGTTTGAAATTGAGCGTGTGGACAGAAACCTGGCCCTCTTATCCCTTTCGGCAAGGAAGCCTGAGCAGCTCAGAAAAAAGATCATTTCGAGCCTTTCGGAAACCGGGTACAGTCTGAGCAACGTCCTTTTCTCATCGCTCATCTCCTCCCTCAGCCTGGTTCTGAATGATCCCGAATACAGAGAATACGTTCTAAAACGGTATCTGTCAAATGTGAGCGGCATACGAGCCCGACATACAGAGCGATTCATCCACTTAGATGAACATGAAAAAGAAAGGCTTCTGACTCATTGGAAAGACGGAGAGTTCTGGTTTGACGAAAAGGAGAGGCAGGAAATTTATTCAAAAAAATGGGAAACACTTTCAGGAGATGAGGCTGAGAAATTATACCATAACTGGCTGAATAATGAGCTTATCGGTGAACTTGAAGGTATGCGACGGAAGCATAGCCTGACCGACCTTATACAGTGGTTCGAAGAGAATTTTATGTGCACCGAATTAAACATTGAGTCGGAAATATATTTTGAGACGGACAAATCAGAAGGTGCCATGTTCCACTCGTGGATATTTTCCGAAATCTGTCTGAACTGCCTCAAATATGGGAAAAGCGGAGGGCGCTTCAGTATTTTCATGGGGGAAAAAGCGGAACAATATAATATGTGTTTCAAAAACGAAATCGCCGGGAGAAAAGTGTTTGCCCCTGGTTCACAGACCGGTCTGGAAGTTCTGGCTATTCTGACCGAAAATATGGGAGGAGCATTCAGATATGGGAGGTCAGAACTGGACAACTTCTATGAAGTCATCATTGAAATTCCGAGATGGGAAGGAGATAATAAATGAAAATACTATGGGTTGAGGATTTTGAAAATAAGACCACGAACGCCTATCGTGCAGGCAAAACAAAGGAGTTTTTCGGGGAATTTGTGGCCGGTATCAAAGACAAACTCGACAGACTTGAAAAAAGCAAGGATACAGATCCGAATAATTTTATCAATGTCTTGGCAGACAATAGTGACTCTATTTGGTGGCGAGACGGATTCCTTTCCGGACTTCAGACCATTGTCGGAGATAATTCTGACGGGCCGTTTGACTTTGTTGTTTTGGACGCGCATCTTCCTCTCGAGGATACACCGCTGCTCTCAAAAAGTGATATCTCAGAAACAACCCGGCTTGCGATAGAACATTTTGAAACGAAAAGGATTATGCCGGATGAAGATATCCATGCAGGCTTCAGACTCTATTTTTTTCTTGTGGAGCAGTCGGGTTATGAAATTGATAAGATTGTGTTTCTTTCAGCACATGCAGATCAGGCGGAAGATATTAAGGAGTATTTTAAAATCGTCAAGGCCAGTCCTCCCAGTATATTTGTGAAAAAAGCCGGTACTGATATGAAAGAATTTGTCAACCTGCTGAAAATATACAGCAATGACAAATACATCATCCTGAGAAGATCGGTTTACGACGGGTGCGCTCACCTGCTTAACAATATCAGCAGTTATCCTTTCCGTTTTAACGAATTCATTGACGGCCGGCGTCAGAAATTTGGTGAAGCCGAGATTCGCGCCTATCTGGAGAACCTGCAATCCTTCCTCGCACATCGAGTTTCGCTGTTTGGCCAGAAACAAAAAGGTCCGCATCTGAATGCCTTTATCCGTGTGTTGCTTCATCAGTGGGATGACAAGGCCAGATGGCAGAATATGTATGCCCAGACCGACGGAGACAGGGAGGCGCAGTCCATTTCAAAGATAGTGAAAAACGTCAGGAACTGGTCCGCACACTCGAATCTGTTTGAAGATGCCGACGAAAAACTGGCGACTTTTCTTTTTCTCGTCAATATGAGAGTCATGTTCGCCCTGCCTGATGATATTCTGTCTTATGAGAGGCAGGCGTTGAGGTTATATTCCGAACCGCTGAATGCGGACGAGATGGCAGGCATCATTGACAGACGGGAAATCCCTCTGGCCAGGACTTATGAAAAGATCAAAAAACTGTCAGTCAAATCTTACAGGGATTCGATTTACTTTGAAAATATGCTTGCGAATCTGGGGAAGTTCAACAAAATCGAGGAACTGATCAGAGGCAGACAGATTCGGGAGAGTATAAGCACCCTTATTTTCCGGATGTTCTGGCATGTGCTGTCCCCGGCAAAACTGAGCAATGTGAAGCTAGCACCCGACAATCGGCGGGGCGGAGAAAACGTCGGTGTATGGTACAGATTTGATCTCTGTGATTATGGCAAGGAGAGTGAAAATTCCTTCATCTTCCAACTGGCCCGCCATATATACAAAGAGAGCTTTTAGGTTCAGCACTCCAGAATGTTCCTGATCTGTAGATGAAGTGGTCAGCAGTTCCAAAGCTTTTTCTCTTATGCCTATCATTGGGCTGATAAATCTGATTAAAGAACCAGCCAAACACCGCCATTCAGAGGCCCGTAGGGTCGGCATGTTTGTAGAGCCAGTTAGACACCGCCATTCAGAGGCCCGCAGGGTCGGCATGTTTGTAGAGCCAAATACCGCCATTCAGAGGCCCGTAGGGCCGCCATGTTTGTAGTAGAATGACCGGTTTGATATTTAATGCTACAAACATGCCGACCCTACGGGCCTCTGACCGGTTTGATTTTTAATGCTACAAACATGGCGACCCTATGGGCCTCTGAACGGTTTGATTTTTAATGCTACAAACATGACGACCCTACGAGCCTCTGATCGGTTTGATATTTTATGCCTGTGTACAGGATAAAAAAATGACTGGGTTAAAGAAACCCGGTTTTTTCCTGCGGCTGGGAGGTCTGCCCGTTTGAGGAAAACCCGGGCTTCTCGCCCATTCCCAATTTTTTGTCCTGTACACAGGCTCCTTATATATAAAAAATTCCGCCTTGCGGCTCCATTTTTGCACTCCGGAACGTCCATCCCTGCTAAACCAAATCCCTATAGTGCCTGACCACATAAATTTTGACAAGCGCGCTATATAAAACAACTTGTCAAAACTTATTTGGTCGGGCACTACATTAGAACCAAGCATATTGAAAAATAAGTAATCGTGATCAAATATCAAACAAACAAATGTCCAAGAATGTTTGGGTGTGTCCCAGCATGAGCAATATCGGGATAGTTGGTTCAGAATTCATTGGAGTCGGATCATTACTGAGGCAATAATTTTCAAATATTGATTGACAGACAATATTTTCTGCTATATAAATTTATCATCTTATTATCTGATATCTGACACTGTGAATTTTGGAGATTCCTGTCCGATGCCCCTGCGGGCAGAGGCGCAGGGAGAGGAGAAAGAGAGGGCAAATGCAGACATATCTTAAAGAAAGGATCGGAAAACCGGAACTTTTCACAGGCAGGAAAGAGGAACTGGCGCATTTCCTGAACTGGATTGACAGAACTGAAATGGAAGTATCCCAGAGCACGGCGATTCTCTCCCGGAGAAAGACCGGCAAGAGTGCTTTGCTGGAAAGGCTGTACAATCTTGCTTTTGACAGAAATGGCAGGGTGGTCCCCTTTTATTTTGAAATTAAGGAGACCGACCAGTGGCTGGGCGATTTTGCAAATGATTTTTTTCTCAACTTTGTCTATCAGTATATGGCTTTCAGAACCCGGAAACCGGAATATATTGAACAGCTTCAGACAGGCGGTCACGAACATGCTTTGAAAATCGCCGAGAAAGAAGGGTTTGAGTACCTGGCAGATACGATCAGAGCGGTCCTGCGTCTGACAAAAGAGGATAACACTGACCGGCTCTGGAATGTTGTGAGAGAGGCCCCCCGGATGATTGCCCGGCATTATGACAGGTTTGCTGTTCAGATGATTGACGAATTCCAGTTCATCAACCGTTTCATCTTCTGGGACAAAGAAAAAAAACGTCGGGCCACCAACCTCGCCGGCAGCTATCTGCACACCTGCGAACACAAGAACGCACCGATGCTGGTCACCGGCAGCTGGGTGGGATGGCTCATGGACGATCTGAACAGGCTTCTTCCCGGCAGGTTTCACAAAGAGCCGCTCCGGAATCTCTCGGAGGATGAGTCTGTCGAGATGATATGCAAATACTCGCTGATCGACAGAATCCCGGTGTCGGAGGAGACCGTGTGGCTGATCGCCGGTCTGACCGAGGGCAATCCCTTCTATATCAGCGCACTGCTCCGCTCAAGATACCCGGGAAAGGATCTGACGACCACGGAAGGTGTCAGGGATATCCTTGAATTCGAGACCCTGAACCTGAATGGCGACATCAATGCCACCTGGATGGAATATCTTGATTCCGCGTTCTCGAGAATCAAC
>JAOZLU010000332.1 GCA_029934695.1 Desulfobacterales bacterium
GTTGTAGGGTGGGTGGAGGATTTCGATTTTTTACGCAGTAAAAAACGAAACCCGCAACCCACCTTGATAAACACACAAACGAAATCATTACATATAATTGGATTTACAGAGGAGCATTATGAAAAGATCAATATCCACAACTGTCGTTACCATTCTTCTGCTGATGATATTGCCAGTTCTCGCTTTCGGATCATCGCCTGAAGATCATAAGGAATACTGGATCAATATTCACGGTGCATTATCTGAAAAGGAACATCCGCTTGTGCCAAGGGTTCGGAAGATTTTTGACCGGGTCTTGGCCGCGGCCGACAAACGGGCCAGCCACTTCCCAAATCTGGTGATTCTCCGTCAGGCAGGCGATCCCTGAGCATTGGCCCTGAAGGATGGAACCATTCTCCTGAGCCAGAAAGGTATGGAAATTTGTTATCAGGCGGAAGATAAGAATATCGGTGATGCCCGTGTGGCGTTTGTTCTTGGGCATGAGATGGCCCATCTGGGCAATGACGATTTTTGGCATATCGGAGAAAGCCTCCGGGTTCTGGTTCTGGAGGGCGTGGTGGAACTGGTGGAATATCCGGTCAGCAAGCCAATGCCTCTGTCTGAAATAAATTCAGGATATGGCAAGCCATGCCGGATGTTTGTCAGTCCTTCCGGCGTGAAAACCCTTGTTTATGAGGATTTTGCGGTGGATGTGCGGGATGACCTGATTACAGGGGTGATACTTTTTGAAAAGGGGCGGTCTTAGGAGTACATAACATCCATGTTCACCATTCGGTTAATTTTTTGGTAGTCCTGCATCATCAGAGCCTCTGATATTTTGAATCATGTCCGGAAGTATGGGCTTTTGCCCACATATTGTTGGAAGGTGTGCATTCCTGAGTTTCTTAAAATTGATAATTCAGATGATTAACACGATTATACAGACAGGTCAACAAATATTTCCATCTTAGCTGTTGAAATCAAATTTTTTTAGGCAATTTTACACATTGCACAGGCAAATTGAAAATTTGCCCTGCAAAAATGAGTATGTTATTTGTTTTCTTCACTACCAATGAGCAATTTTTGGACTTGACATCCGCATATATTCTGTTATAGGTTCCGAATCCAGTGGATACAGAGAGGTTCGGACAAGTTGTTTATATGCCGTTCAACCTTAATATCAGGCTTTAAATTCAAAATAAATATAGGGAGGTGAACGATTACCGAGAATGGAAGATATGTAAACGATTTGCACCAACTGTAATTTGAGAAGGTGGAATTGTGTGCGAATCAGATGTGAACACATAACAATATGACAGTATAATTTCCAGCAAAGAAAAGGAGCAATTTACATGGCAAACATAGGAACTTACGTCATCTGGATCATCATGGCCTGTGCTGTGGCCGGGGCAATTGCCTCAATCCGCGACGAGGAGAGCGGACTGGGCGGAGAATTCATCACGGGGTTGTACAGTATCGGTCCCATTTTCGTGCCGGTGGCCGGCATCATGGCATCCATTCCCTATCTTTCCCAATTTATCAGCGTTGTTTTCGGCCCCCTGCACGATCTGGTAGGCTCTGACGCTGCTTTGGCAGCAACCACCTTCATAGCGGTTGACATGGGAGGATATCAGCTTGCGGATGCTTTGGCCAAGACCCGCGAAGCCTGGATAATGGCAATGGTGACAGGTTACATGGCCGGGGCCACCATAGTGTTCTCCATTCCTGTCGGGCTGGCAATGCTGCATAAGCGCGAACACAAGTATATGGCATTAGGGGTCATGTCCGGAATTCTGAGCATCCCCATAGGAGTATTCACCACCTGCATAATCATGGCACTGACCAATGTTCAGGTGCGGGAGATAGTGTCTGCCAACGCGGAATCCAGCTATGTTCTGGCTCTTTCTCTTGGCGGCATTCTTGCCAATCTCGTCCCCCTGATCGTTATCTGTATTGGAATAGCTGTTGGTTTGTGGCTGGTTCCGAATGTCATGATCCGGGGTTTTCTGCACTTCGGAAATTTTATGACGGCCGCGCTCAAGTTGGTGCTGGTCTTCTGCATTGTTGAATATTTCACCGGATTTTTCACCGCGGTGTTCGGTGGCTGGGGATTTGATCCCATTATCGCAGATGAGGCGGATCAGTTCAGAGCACTGGAGATTGCCGGCTATATCGGCATTATGCTGTGCGGAGCCTTTCCCATGGTTTACCTGATCAAGAAATATCTGGCGCGGCCCATGGAAGTGATAGGAAACAAGGTGGGATTGGAAAGCAACGGTGCTGCCGGAATCCTCGCGGCTGCCGCCAATATCCTGGCCATGTTTCGTCTCATCGGCGACATGCGGGCCAGGGACAAGGTGCTCTGCATTGCATTTTCGGTATGTGCCGCATTCATGTTTGGTGATCACCTTGCCTTTACCGCCAACTTTCAGCCGACCATGATCGCCCCTGTTCTGCTGGGCAAACTGACCGGTGGTCTGACAGGATTTTTCCTGGCTTACCTGCTCTCGGTTCCCAAGGCCGAATCCCTGGAGCAGGAAGAGGCGGCATAGTGCGAAGGCTGAGAGCGAAACTGCAAGGATTCAGTTTGATCAGGGATATGAAATCCTTACTGAACCAAATCCTGCAGTTTCATGGGCATGATGAAAACTTTTCGATCTGCTGAGTATATTTTAGGAGAACAGGATAAGAAATGGCTTGTCATCTCACAACACCGCGAAAAAATGCTGTTCACCAAGTGAAACTTATCGGCCTGGATTTTGGCTCGACAACCAGCAGTGCCATCGTTGCCAGAGCCAGTATGGGACGCAGCTGCATAACAGGACGCATGAAACTCGGACACCCGGAAATCCTGTATCGGTCATTCCCGGTTTTCACCCCCTTTGCCGACGGGGTGATTGATGAAAGCCGCATCAGAAGGTATATGGACCAGTGGCTTTCGGAAAGTGACACCCGGCTGGAGGATATCTTTGCCGGCGGCACCATCATTACCGGTCTGGCAGCCTTGCGAAGCAATGCACAGGCATTGGCCAGGCTGGTAAGCAGACGGATTGGGGAGGCGGTCATTGCCACAGCCGATGATCCGTCGCTGGAATCCTGGCTGGCTTTCATGGGCAGTTGTTCGGTGCTGTCGCGTTTTCACTGTGACACGCCGATAATCAACCTGGATATCGGCGGAGGAACCACCAATCCGGCCATAGGGCTGAACGGCAACGTGCAAAGTACCGGCTGCTACTATGTCGGGGCGCGACATTTCCGTTTTGAACCCGGCAGTTACAGATTGCAGGAGGAGTCCGAATTCGGAAGGCAGCTCCTGACTCATCTCGCCATCCCGCTGCATGCCGGTGAAGTTTTGTGCCCGCAGGACCGCGACCGGATTCTCGATTTTTATATCAAAGCACTGGAAGCCATGGTCATGGGCACATATAATTTTTTTGATCAGGGAATTGGCCGGATTCACGAGCAGGTGCGGTTTGAATGGTCCTGTCCCGGGATGATGCCGGTTGTGACTTTTTCCGGCGGGGTTGGCGAGCTGATATACCAGCATGCAGCAGGAGAGACCTTGCCCGGGACGACTTATTTCGGCGATCTGGGAATTGATCTTGCCCGACGCGTCGTTGCCTCGCCCGTGCTGGCGGCCGGACTCGGCGAGTTTGTCCCGGAAAACCGGGGACGGGCGACTGTATATGGGCTGGCATTGCACAGCACGGATATTTCCGGCACCACCCTCTATCTGCCTGACACGGACATGCTTCCCCTGCGTGACCTGCCGATTCTGGCCCGTCTGCCGCTGAATGCCGATTCTGAGGAGTGGCTCAGAGCATTGGAACTGCTGCACAAAGGGAGTTGTGGCGGATGTGTTCAGCTTATCTCCGAACTTTCATGGGATCCGAACGGAAAGCCATCTTCTCTGGCGGAGATCAAGGCAGCAGGACAACGTCTGACGGCCGTGTTGAAGGAGCGTCCCCTGACCGGGAAGCAGACCCTGGTGCTGGTGATCAGCGACAACGCCGGCAAAACTCTGGGCAGCTACGCCACCAACTGGGGACAGTTGCCACTGAGACTAATCGTGATTGACGAAATCCCCGACCGGCATGCACATTTCGTGAACATCGGCAGGTGCTTAAACAACATTGTCCCTGTGTCTTTTTACGGTATGAACTGAGAAGATCAGAAGCTTTTCCAAAGGAGCGTCCATGACATCAACTCGCCGAGGACATAAGCACAGATAAAAATCCGGGCAGGGAGAGGAACCCGCTTGCCCCTCACCTTTATTTACATAGGAGAACAGATATGAGTTCGATAAAAAAAATCAAATCGTTGGACCAAATTATCTTGCCTGAACCAAAGCCGGATGAAACTTACTGCAAAACTCTGCTTGATCGTGAATTTGTCTTTGTGGGGCTTAAAAAATTATTGGGTGCGGCCGATTTTTCCAAGGCCGGAGACCGGATTGCCGGTCTGGCAGCCGATGATGAAATTAGTCGCGAAGCAGCCCGGGCGATACTGTCCGGATTGACACTGCAACATTTGTATGACAGGCCGCTGGCCGATGATCGGGGAATAACAGATTCAGTTATGCGGGTCGGTTACGATATCGCTCATGAGGTATTCGATTCCATAGCGGATATGACATTCGGAGACCTGAAGGACCACCTGCTACGCTCTCCTGACAGTGAGATGAAACGCATAGGACCAGGTCTGATCCCTGTCATGGCCGCGGTTCTTGCCAAACTCTGCGATGTGCATGAACTGATCTGCCTCTCAAAAAAGGTCAGGCGTACCACCAAGGCGCGTACCCGGGTCGGTATGCCCGGCACACTGTCATCAAGGTGCCAGCCAAATCATCCCACCGACGATCTGCGGGGCGTGGCTCTCCTGGTCTATCTGGGGCTTTCCGAAGGCACCGGTGACTGTCTTTTGGGAATGAACCCGGCCGAAGATTCGGTGGAGAATGTCAGTGCTGTTCTGGAAACCCTTGACAAGATCCGTCAGGAAACCGGTGTCCCGACCCAGATATGCTGTCTTGGCCACATCAAGACCCAACTGGCCTGCCTGGAAAAAGGTGCTCCTGTGGATATCCTGTTCCAGAGCATCGCCGGGACCGATCGCACATTGATTGACGAGTTCGACGTAACTGTGGATTATCTGGATAAGGCTTATCACACTATGGCGGAGCAAGGGCCTCTGAGCGGCCAGGCCGAGCAATGGATGTATTTTGAGACCGGCCAGGGCAGCGAGGTCAGCTATGGCAAGCATAACGGCATTGATATGACAGTCTGCGAAGCTTTATGTTATGGTCTGGCCCGTCGCTACGATCCTTTCATGATCAACAATGTCACCGGCTTTATCGGTCCCGAAACCCATCTCGACAACTTCGAGATGCTGATTTCCAATCTTCAGGATCATTTCATGGGCAAACTTCTGGGTCTGCCCATGGGCATGGCACCCTGTTATACCCTGCATTCCAACTGCACAACTGAAGGCCAGCAGATGGCCACCCAACTGCTGACAGCCGCGGGAGCCAATTTCTACATGGATGTTTATTATGGCATGGACCGTATGCTCTCCTATTTTGACACCAGCGGACATGACAATCAGACCTTGCGGGAAATTTACGGTTTGAAGCCGGCCCCGGAGTATCTGACCTGGGCAGTCGAAAAAGGCATTTTCCAGGTCAGTGAGCAGGGCACTGTCAGGCGTGGCCCCAATTGGGGAAATCCCCGAATCTTCTGCAATTCAGATGTGGAATTTCAAAAATTGCTGGAGTCAGCACCGGCTGTTTATGGTCTTGAAAACGCTGGCCCGCGTGTCGCCAATAAGATTCAACGTACCTTGCGGGCCAACCAGGCTATCGCCCGGGAAGCCATCCATACAGATTTGCGAATGGAGGAACTGGACAAGTTTGATGTCCGGGTGCTTAGGACAAAGGCGTCTTCCAAAGATGCCCATCTTAACGATCCTGAACTGGGGGCGCATATCGCTTTGGAGGATATTACCGCACTGCAGCCTGAAGACTGTGATGTGCAGGTGCTTGTTTCCGACGGTCTCAGTGCAGAGGCGATCCATCACAATATGGATGAGCTGCTGCCGGTTCTGGAGGATGGTCTCAGAAGCCGTGGGTTCAGGGTCAGCCGGCATATTATTGCTCCTTATGGGCGGGTGAAACTGGCCGAAGAAGTGGCAGAGGCTGTCAGGGCGAGGCTGGTGATCGGCCTGATCGGCGAGCGTCCGGGCGGGGATGCGCTTGCATCGCGCAGCATGTCCGCGTATATGACCTATCGTCTTGATGGTGAGGAGGAAAAACAGGCTGCTGCCGAGTTCAGCGGCAACAGCGATATTGCTGTTGAAGTGACTGTCATCTCGAATATTTATGCCGGAGGAATCCCGCCTCTTGAGGCTGGCAGCCTGATCGTTGAAAAGACTGGTGAAATTCTGGAAAACCGCGCTGCCGGCAACCGGCTTGCCACTCTGCTGAGGGACAAGGAAAAACGTGATGCATGAAACATGATGCGTGAATTCACGTTTCACGCCTCATGTTTCGCATAAATCTGCCGCATCTGACAGCATCCCGGGCACACTCCGCCCTGGCGTGCTGTTCTGACCATCAGGATGAGACAGCCGCCGAATGGACATGCCGTCTGGAATCACGCCGGGAGCGTGTCACGGAAGCCCCGGCCACTCATCGGGCTGGCGTGTGCGATGCTGCTACATGCGGCAATGATAACCGTAATTGACGGAGATGATATCGGAGAGACCTCTCTCCGTCCGTCGCTCTGAGAATCATGGAGAGATGAACAATGATGACACTTTCCATCGAACCGGCTCACAGATCAGGCGAAGTTCTGAATCTGATACGGGCCGCTGTTGAAAATGAGATCGCAAAGCTTGAACTGGCTTTGAAACTGGCAAGGAGGCGTCTGACACCGTTTGAGCGGAAATACGGAGTGAGTTCCGAATATTTTATAGCCGAAATGGCCGCCGAAGACCTGGAGGACAGTGATGACGGATATGTGAGCTGGGCCGGAGAGTACAAACTGATGTTGCGGCTCAGGGAAAAACTGGACAGACTGGGGGAACTCGGATACGATGATTCAGGCATACTTTACTCAGATTAAGACGGTTGCCGGCGATGCGTTCTCTGCGGCCTCTGCGTTTAAGCCTCAGAAAATCAGTTCCGCTTCATTTTGGTCACACCTTATATAATTTTTTGTCGGAGGTTATAAATGTCCTTACAATCAGCAGAAATCACAACAGAGAACGTCGGGCTTGAGCAGCTGCTTGCAGCCATTCGGCAGCTTGACGAACCGTCCCGCGTTCAGGTCGCCCGCACCCTGTCGGAAATTCGGACGGGGCAGCCGGTTGCCAACAGCATCAGTGATGCCGCCGGACCCGGGACTGTCCTTCGGGCAGATGAGCACATCGCTTCTGACCGGGAAATTTTAAACGGGGTTCCTATTGTTAAGGGAACAAGAATTGCGGTCCGATGCATTGCAGGCTATTATCAGATGGGAATGAGTACCGACGAAATTCTCATAAGCCTGCCTCATCTGACAGCATCCCAGGTACACGCTGCTCTGGCATACTATTTTGACCATCAGGATGAAATTGACAGAGACCTGCAGGAAAATTCTGATATGGAGTACTGGAAGGCATACATTCGGTCTCACAACGAAAAAAATGGTCAGGAACTATGAAAATAAAGCTGTTATTGGATGAGGATGTCCATACAGCCTTGACGGT
>JAOZLU010000933.1 GCA_029934695.1 Desulfobacterales bacterium
CAAGCCCAAACCCGGCATATTGCATACCGCCGAATTGGTGACAACAGAAAAGTGATCTGCGGAAATTCGGAAATGAAGTCATCTGCGTCCTTATGGCTGCCTCGGGTTGGAAAATCCGAACCATCCCGCCGAATTTAACAATCCGGCGAGAGAGGGGCGATTTGGTTAATTGATTAAAAAAATTTTAAGGAGGAAAGAATGAGACGAACGGTATTGGTCATGGTCTGGCTGGCAGGTTTCCTGGGTATGTGCTTTTTCGGACAGGGAAGCGTTTTCAGTTCGGAAACAAAAATAACCGTGCTGATGCAGGAGCATTCGGCAACCATGGAAATTCAGAAAATGCTCCCTGGTTTTGAAAAAGAAGCTGGCGTAAATGTCGAACTGATTATTGAGCCATTTTCCAAAATGAAGGAAATGCAGCGGGCAGCCCTTACAGCGGGAAATCCCGTTTATGATGTGGTTATGCTGGACTATCGGGATGTTGCCGGATATGGGGAAGCCGGATGGATGCTTCCGCTGATTGAAACATTTATCGGGTCTGATACTGAAACAGATTCAAGGCTGAATATATATGACTTTATGATGACCGGACTGGAGGGCCTGAAATGGAAAAAGAGGCTGTACGGATTGCCAATCTATATTGAAAGCACAATGCTGATGTATCGCAAGGATTTGTACAAGAAGCATAATCTGAGTGTGCCCCGGACATGGGAAGAACTTTATGAAAACGCCAAAAAATTGAATCTTGACACAGATAATGACGGCAAGACTGACTTTTACGGGTTTACGGCTCGCGGGCTTCAGGCGGTGGGATATAATGACTATATTTGGAACGGATTTTTGAAATCCTACGGGGGAAAATATTTTGATGACGCATGGAAGCCGATTTTCAACAGCGAGGCGGGTGTCAAAGCCCTTGAAATGTATGTCAGGCTTCTGAATGACTGTGCTGCCCCGTCTGTGGAAAAATACGGATACAAAGAGAGTATGCAGGAATACTTGGAGGGAAAGACCGCACATGTAATTGATGCCACGATGTTGGGCGCGTGGATTGAAGACCCGGAAAAATCAAAAGTGATGGGCAAAAACGGTTATGCAATCGTTCCCAAGGGAAGCGCAAGAAGGGGAAATAATTTTTTCCTTATGGGCCTTGGTATTCCTGCTTCTTCAACACATCAGAAGGCGGCATTCGATTTTATTGTATGGGCGACAAGCTCTGATATTCAAAAAAGGCATATCAGCAATGGAGCTTTTATGACCCGGACATCGGTAATCAGTTCAAAAGAATTTGCCGCCAGGTGGCCCTTTTCCGATATCATGCTGAAGTCTTTGGGCGTTTTAAGGAAGAAGACGATGAATATTCCGATCAAAGCACTGACCCATACACCGATCCTGCCTGAGTGGAATGAAGTGGCGGAACAGGTGAGCCAGGCAATCCATTTTGCCTTGGTGGGGAAGAAGACACCCAAGCTGGCACTTGATGACGCGGCAAAAGAGGTTTCCAAAATCATGGAGAAGGCAGGATATTATCACTGAAATCCCCCAAATGCAGGATAGGTGAAGTGAAGCGGACATCTGAAACAAGATTCTGACAGCCAAGAAACCCGGATTTTTCCCGGACAGACGACTCCCAGAATTCAATAAGAAAAGCCGGGTTTCTCTTTTTTGTCCTGTACACAGATAATTTCAGCCATCTAAAAAAAAACGGATTTGAACCCAAAAAATCTGTCAGAATCAGGGAATGCCGATTTTCCATATTCCTATCACCCGTAATATCCATGGCAAAGCAATTATTAACATGACAACCATGAAATCCATGTAAATCAGGCCCAAACCAACGGCATTGAAAGGTGTCGAACCAGTAATAACGGAGAAACAGCAATAACTCTCCCAACGGAGTAAAGCATGAAAAAGTTTGCCTCATTATTCAAATTCAAAAGCATACCGACAAAGCTCTTCCTGGTGAATCTGCTCATATTTGTCACGTTCAGCCTGATCA
>JAOZLU010000333.1 GCA_029934695.1 Desulfobacterales bacterium
CTGTCAAATTATTTTGCAACCAGCCCTTTTCCCATTGCAAACGATGTTATTTCTGATGCATTGTGGAGGTCCAGTTTCTTCATAAGATTTGAACGGTGTTTTTCAACGGTTTTGATGCTGATGCAAAGATATTCTGCAATATTTTTGTTCTTATTTCCCTCGGCAACCAGCTTCACAATCTGACGCTCACGCCGGGTCAGACTGTTCCATCCTGTGGAAGCGTCATATTCAGTATCTCCGGAAAGCGCCTTTCCTTCCAAATATCCTGCAACCAGCGTTCCTGCAATTCCGGGACTCAGATACGGATTGCCGGCCAGGACATTTTCTATGGCCAGATTCAGTTCTGTGTAAGTGGTGCCTTTCAGGAGATATCCGTCTGCCCCGGCTTTCAGAGATTCAAAAACATATTCCTCAGCCTGATGAACCGTCAGCACCAGAATTTTTATATTCGGGAATCGGCTTTTGATTTCTGCGATGGCTTCCAGTCCGTCCATTCTCGGCATGGACAAATCCATCAGAATAAGGTCCGGTGCCAATTTTTCCGCACACTTGACGGCATCCAGTCCGTCCTCAGCTTCCCCTGCAATTTCAAAATCGGGATTTGCAGAGAGCAGGGAGCGCAATCCTTCTCTGACGATCCTGTGATCTTCGGCAATTACGATGCGATATGGTCTTTTCAAAATATAAAGCCCTTTAGGAGGTTAGAGATCAGTGAGGAGCGAAATTTTGTGAACATCAGACATCCGAGGTTTTCAAAATTTCGGATGCCTGATCAGGTCAGAAAACATCAGTCTTCAGTCTTAAATCGAAAAAAATACAGTGTCAGACCAGATAAAAATACTGCCTATACAGTATTTACCATTCAGAATCAAGCTTATTTGAAAGCATACAACTTATTTTCTTAATTCGTTATTACACTGTTTATCTTTTACCAGATGCCTGGCAGACACCAGTGATTTAAAAATACAGTGTTTTCTTTCAATATATACAGCACTGACCTTATTGACCATTGTGAAGCAAGTTTGTAAACTGATGGTCTGATTTTGGTTGAAATTTATTGATTAAATGAATAAGATTTACCAAAAAAATAAATTATGGAGAAGGGAAAATCAATGCGACGTTGGGCTGGATTTCTGATAACAGTTGCCATCATTTCAATGTGCAGTATCGGTGTGCAAGGAATTGCCGAGCTGTCAGAAAACGTTGAAAAAAGAGCAGATGTTGTCACAATTGACACCATGAAAATTTTCGGGGACCTTGAAAGACCGGAAGTTGCATTTCTTCACGATCTGCACACTGATGCCCTGGAAAAAATGAAAAAGGACTGTTCAACCTGCCATCTGTCCGGGAAAAATTTTGAAATCATACCGGACACACTCAGAGCCGCGGTCGAGGGCATAGACCGTATGTCCCCTAAGTTCAAGCGGCTGAGAGACATGGGCAGACAGGAGGTCATGGACATTTATCACACGAACTGCATCGAATGTCACACGAATATGCTTGCAGACAGTGAAAAGAGCGGGCCTGTTACCTGCGGGGAATGCCACAAGGAAGATGAAGATAAGGTCATGTCTTCGAGACAGCCCGCAGGATTTGACAAATCTCTCCATTTCCGCCATTCAAAGGCGCAGGAGAACAAATGCGAACGCTGTCACCACGAATTTGACGAGAAAACCAAAAAGCTCGTTTACGTCAAAGAAAAAGAAGGATCATGCCGTTATTGTCATAAAAAGGAAACCGAGGAAAACCGGATTCCCATGCAGCTCGCCTCCCATCTTTCCTGTATTGACTGTCACAAACAGACAAAAGCGCAGAATAAGAAAACAGGGCCTGTGAAATGTGCGGGATGCCATGACCTCGCAAGCCAGGATGCCATAGCCCAAGTTGATACAGTGCCCCGGATGGAACGGAAACAGCCGGATATGGCCTTGCTCAGAATCAAAACAGAGGGGGAAATGCCTGGCCGGATGGACCCTGTTCCTTTTGATCACAAAGCGCATGAGGAATATAATGATACCTGTCGCGTCTGTCATCATGAAAATCTGGATTCCTGCAACAAATGCCATACGCTGGAAGGCTCGAAAGAGGGAAAAGGTGTCAATCTTGAACAGGCCATGCATCTGCTGAATACAGAAACAGGCTGCATGGGCTGTCATGAAGCCAGGCAGGATGATCCCAAGTGTTCAGGCTGTCATTCTTTCATAGAAAAAGGCCGCAGGCAGGATACCGCCTCCTGTGCCAGATGCCATACCACGCTTCCGGAAACAGCGGCAACAACTGATGTGCAACTCTCCAAAGAAGAGATGTCCGCAACAGCAGCCAAGATGCTTGAGGCCAGGAAACCTGTGACCGACACATTCAAAGATGAGGACATACCGGAAAAAATCATCATCAAAGACATGGTGAACAAATACGGGCCTGTTGAATTTCCTCATCGGAAAATTGTTCAGACGCTGGTAAAGGGTATTAAGGATAATAAACTGGCGAATTATTTCCACAGCGAAAAGAGTACGGTCTGTCAGGGATGTCACCATAACAGCCCCGCGACTCAGAAGCCTCCCCGCTGCGGAAACTGTCATGACAGGCCCTTTGATGAGAACAACCTGTTCAAACCGGGAAAAATGGGCGCGTATCATATCCAGTGCATGGGATGCCATGAAGAAATGGGAATTAAAAAACCTGTCGGGTGTACCGATTGCCATAAGGAAAAAAAGTAAACTGGAAACTTGAAATTGGGTTCCCGTTTTGAGTTTCCAGTTTCGAGTTTCCCTGAGGTTTTAATATGTCTGTATCACGAAGAAAATTTCTTGGATGGTTAGGGGCAGCAGGTATGGGTACTGCCTTCGGCACCTCAGCCAATGCTGCTTCAAACAAACATTTTACAGGTTATCCTGACAGCATGGGCATTCTGCATGATATCTCTTTGTGCGTGGGATGCCGATCCTGTGAAGCGGCCTGTAATAAGGTCAACGAACTGCCGCCGCCGGAAAAACCTTTTGACGACAAATCTGTTTTGGATAAAAAACGGAGAACCACGGCGTCAGTCCATACGGTGGTGAACAAGTATGACAATGCAGAGGGGACAAAGGGGCCTGTTTTTGTTAAAACACAGTGCAATCACTGCCTGGAACCGGCATGTGCGTCAGCATGTTTTGTAAAGGCTTTTGCAAAAACAAAAGAAGGGCCGGTCTCTTATGATCCTTCTGTATGCGTCGGATGTCGGTACTGCATGGTTGCCTGCCCCTTCAACATACCCACTTATGAATATGACAGCGCGTTTTCCCCCCGGGTGATGAAGTGTACGATGTGTCATTCCCGGATCATCCAGGGCAGGCTCCCCGGATGTGTTGAATCCTGTCCCAAAGAGGCGCTCACGTTCGGAAAACGGGAGGACCTGCTCAGGATTGCCAGGGAGCGCATCCGTAAACACCCGGAGCGTTATGTGGATCACATTTACGGGGAACACGAAATGGGAGGAACCAGTTGGCTGTATCTTTCCAACACGTCCTTTGCCAGCATCGGAATGCGTGAGGACCTGGGGACTACTGCCGCGCCGAATCTCACTGCAGGCGCACTGGGGGCTGTTCCGCTGGTGGTGGGCCTGTGGCCTGTTCTTCTCACCGGCGTATATGCCATGTCCAAGCGGAAAGAAAAGATTGCAAAGGAAGAGGAAGCTCAGGCTGTTGGAGATGCTGTGGCAGCGACAAAGGCGGAAGGTGAGGAAAAACTTTCCGCGGCCCTTGCAAAAGCTGGTAAAGATAAGGATTCAGCGATAAAAAGAGAAGTCAAAAAAGCACTTGAAGAAGCAGCCAAGGCTCAGAAAGAAGAAGCAGCCGAGGCCAAAACCGAGGAGGATGCCTGATGTCCCAAGAAGCAGCTGTATTCGGCGAAACATCTCCGCCGGGCAAGTCACTTTACACACCGTTTAATGTGATTGCCGGAATCATACTGATTGTCGGGTTTGTTATCACCATACTGAGATTTACAAAGGGATTGGGCGCGGTGACCAATCTGGACAACAACTATCCCTGGGGGATATGGATCGGCTTTGATCTGATGGCAGGTGTTGCTTTGGCTGCCGGAGGATATGTCACATCAGCCGCGGTCTATATTTTCGGGATGAAGCGATATCATTCCGCGGTAAGACCTGCCATTCTTACCGGGTTTTTAGGATATGCACTTGTGGTTGTGGCACTTCATTATGATGTGGGCCGGCCCTGGCGTCTGCCTTACCCGTTCATCATGCAGCAGGGAACCACATCCCTCCTGTTTGAAGTGGCGGCCTGTGTTGCGCTTTACCTGACCGTTCTTTTCATCGAGTTCAGCACAGCACCTCTGGAGTGGCTCGGACTGAAACGGGCGCGGAGCATTGTGGTCAGACTGACCATGGTTCTCACCATATTCGGTGTGATCCTTTCCACGTTGCATCAGTCGTCTCTGGGCGCGCTTTTTCTTCTCGCACCGTCCAAGCTTCATCCGCTCTGGTATTCGAGCTATCTGCCGGTATTCTTTTTTGTGTCGAGCGTCATTGCCGGGCTGTCCATGGTCATCTTTGAAAGCACTCTCTCTCATCGTTATTTTGCCCATAAGATGGATGAAACCCATCTTGCTGAAAAAGAGGGCGTGGCTCTGGGATTCGGAAAGGCTGCCTCGCTGGTTCTGGCAGGCTATTTCACCATTAAAGTCCTCGGCATCTCCATGGATAACAACTGGCATCTGCTCGGAACCGGGTACGGGATGTGGTTTCTTGTGGAACTCCTGGGATTTATAGCGTTGCCATGTTTTCTTTACGCAGTGGGGGTAAGGGAAAAAAACCTGTGCCTCATCAAATGGACATCCGGACTGACCGTGCTGGGCATCATTCTGAACCGGCTGAACGTGTGTCTTATCGCGTTTAACTGGCACCTGCCCTCGGATGAAAAATATTTTCCGCACTGGATGGAAATCGGAATTTCAGTTTTTGTTGTCACAGCCGGCATTGTTGTCTTCAGATTTATCGTGACCCGGATGCCGATTTTGTATGAACATCCTGATTACAAGGACTCACACTGAGAAATGGAGAAGTAATGATGGAAATTCAAACACTTCAGGATTTTTTCCTGCACACAAAAAGTATCACCTATATACTGATGGCGGTAATCCTGATCGGAATGACCGGTTTCTGGCTTTTCCTCACGGACAGGGATGAAGATTAGGATGGTTTTATGTCAGTGGTCTTATGTCGGTGCCTTGTCATAAGACCACTGACAAATAACAGGAGAAACACAATGTATCCAATATATCAATTTGTAACTGGCCCGCTTGCATGGCTGTCACTAAGCATTTTCTTCATCGGCGTGATCGTCCGCCTGATACTCTACATCAGGGGACTGGACTGGCAGGCAGACAGAGTGACATATCATGCCAATGTCTCTTATGGAGTAAAAGGGGCGTTAAGATCAATTTTCTTTTGGCTGATTCCTTTCGGGACAAGAAGCTGGCGGGCCAACCCGGGCTTCACCCTCATGTTTTTTGTCTTCCACGCAGGACTGCTCATCACGCCTGTTTTTCTTCAGGCTCATAATATTCTGCTGAAAGAACGATGGGGATTCAGCCTGTGGACAATCTCCGATAAGACTGCCGATATTCTGACCATTGCC
This sequence comes from Desulfobacterales bacterium, assembly GCA_029934695.1. Classification (GTDB taxonomy): domain Bacteria; phylum Desulfobacterota; class Desulfobacteria; order Desulfobacterales; family 4be13; genus JAOZLU01. Next base: position 5,640 of record JAOZLU010000333.1, read on the forward strand.
ATGCTTGTGGCGGCGACCTTTCTGATTCTCCGGCGTATTGCGCTTGCCGAGGTCAGGATTCTTACCAATGCGTATGATTATATCATTATGGCCATAGCGGTCGCGCCGTTTATTACCGGTTTTCTGGCTTCACAGAATGTGTCAGGCTATAACCTGTGGCTTATCCTTCACATCATCAGCGGCGAGATCATGCTGGTGGCCATTCCGTTTACCAAACTTTCCCATTTTATCCTGTTCTTCTGTTCCAGGGCCCAGTTGGGGATGGATTTTGGCATCAAACGGGGCGGCATGAAGGGGAAAGGCTTTGCCTGGTAGAAACCTGAAACCTGAAACTTTCATTTAATTAGGAATTAGAAAAATGCCTGAAGGGAAACTTTGCAACAGAAAGCCGATAAACACCAAGGAGGAACTCCATGAACTCCTGGCAGACAAGAGCGGCAAACAATATTATCAGGAAATGAATGAACTGGATGTTGACCGTGGAAAATTGCAGGCAATGCTTCAGAAATCACTCAAGTCACGGTTGAAAACCTGGCTTGAGATATGCGCCCACTGCGGCCTGTGCGCGGACAGTTGCTTTCTTTATCTTGCAAACAACAGGGATCCGAAACAGGTTCCGTCATACAAAATTCAGTCAACTCTCGGGGAAATCGTCAAACGCAGGGGGAATGTGGATAACACTTTCATGCAGATGGTCATGGACACGGCGTGGTCCAAGTGTACCTGCTGCAACCGATGCGGAAGCTACTGCCCTTTTGGCATTGATATGGGTATCATGTTCGGTTATCTGCGGGGGCTCTGTTTTGCTCAGGGATTTGTGCCCTGGGAGATGAAGATCGGCTCGGGGATGCACAGGGTCTATAGGGCGCAGATGGATGTGACGGTCGAGGACTGGGTGGATACGTGCGAATGGATGGCAGAGGAGTATGAGGATGACTGGCCCGGTCTGTGTATTCCTGTGGATAAGGAAGGGGCCGATATTATGTACACTGTAAACGCCAGGGAGCCAAAGCACTATCCTGAGGACATTGCAGAAGCGGCCGTGCTTTTTCATCTTGCAGGAGAAAATTGGACCGTTCCCGGTGAAGGCTGGGAAGAGACAAGCCTGGCAATGTTCGCGGGGGACTGGGAAGCGTGCAAGCTTCAGGTCGAGTCGGTATATGATGCCATGCACAGGCTGAAACCCAAACGGATGGTTGTCACTGAATGCGGCCACGCTTACCGGGCCACGGTGATTGAGGGGCCTTACTGGGCCGGTATCAAAACCGGAAAAACACCGGTTGAAAGCTTCCATTATGTGGAGTGGGTTGCGGAAGCTTTGAGAACCGGGAAACTGAAGATTGATCCTGCGAAAAAAATCAAGGAACCTGTCACTTATCAGGATTCATGCAATTATATCAGAAACGCCGGTCTTGCTGACTGCGGCAGGGAAATTATGAGTTATATTGCCGAGGATTTCCGTGAAATGACGCCATGCCGTGAGAATAACTTCTGTTGCGGCGGGGGCGGCGGTTTTAACGGTATGGGGCGTTACCGTGCACAGCGGAACGTCGGTCTCAAAATCAAACGGGACCAGATACTTGCCACCGGCGCAAAGCTTGTGATTTCACCCTGCCATAACTGCTGGGATGCCATCAGGGACTTGGAAGAGGTGTTTCATATCGGCATAAAATGGTCCTTCCTGAAACCGCTTCTCATCGGCATGGTGGAAGTGCCTGAGCATCTCAGGCCGCCAGAGGAATAGTATTCTTGTCTTTCATGTCCGCTCCGCTCTTCATTTGTCGGTTTTGCACTCTTCCCATGGTCTGAACTGTGATTTGTATGATTAATAAAATTAAAGAAAATTATATGAATCACAGTTCAGATTCTGTCCCCGTAAGGCATCTTCAAGTTTCTGCTTGACATCATCCATCAGTGTCCTTATAAATAAATTCACATATGATGAGAGAGGTGATCTTTTCACCATGCTGCTGTCTTAATGTCATTAGAGTTGTTCCTAAATAAGCTTTTTT
>JAOZLU010000934.1 GCA_029934695.1 Desulfobacterales bacterium
GATGTTGGATGTTTGATGCTTGATATTTGGTTTGATATGGAAGAAACAATATTATTGGTGGATGACGAAGAGGGAATACGCAAGGTGCTGGGTATATCCCTGGCCGATGCTGGCTATACAGTCCTGACGGCTGAAAACGGAGAGAAGGCCCTTGAAATTTTCAGACAGTTTAACCCGCCCATAGTCCTCACTGACATAAAAATGCCGGGCATGGACGGCATTGAACTTCTCAAAAAAATCAAACACGAAAATGCAGAAACCGAAGTCATTATGATTACCGGCCACGGGGACATGGATATCGCCATTGAAAGTCTCAAGCATGAGGCTTCTGATTTTATCACAAAACCCGTCAATGATGATATTCTTGAATTTGCCCTGAAAAGAGCCTGCGACAAAATCTCCATGCAGCGCAAATTAAAAGCACATACCGAAAATCTTGAGGAACTGGTTCGTGAAAAATCCGCCAAAGTGATAGAACTTGAAAGACAGGTCGCCGTGGGTCAGGCTGTTGAAGGTCTGTCTTCTGCCATGAGAAACATCGCGGGCGATATGGAAAACGGCATCACCTGTTTTAACGAGATGCCGTGTTTTGTTTCCATCCACAATCATGAAATGAAGGTCGTGGCTACAAATCAGTTGTACAGGAAACGCCTGGGAGACAAAGTCGGGGCCGACAGTTGGGACATATACCAGGGGGCGAATCGGAACCAATGCCCTGCGGGGGTGACATTCAAAACCGGAACCGGCCGGCGGAGCAAAGAGACTGTCACATATTCAGACGGTCAGGAGGCGCCTGTTATTGTCCATACAGCACCCATCCGGAACAGTGAGGGCGATGTCGAGCTGGTGGTTGAAATATCCGCGGACATGACAGAGGTGAAACGTCTCCAGGAAGAGTTGCGAAGCACCCAGCAAAAGTATCAGCAACTGTTTGACGAGGCCCCGTGCTATATCTCGGTTCAGGACAGGGATTTCAGACTTGTGGCTGCCAACAGGCGTTTCAAAGAGGATTTTGAGAACGGGACAGCAGGCTCGCACTGTTACGAAGTTTACAAAGAACTCAGTGAGCCGTGTCACGCGTGTCCGGTGGCAAAGACGTTTGAAGACGGAGAATCTCACGACTCAGAAATGATTGTCACATCAAAACGGGGAGATCAGTACAATGTTCTTGTCCGGACCGCGCCGATACGCAATGCGGCCGGAGACATCACCCAGGTGATGGAGATGTCCACCAACATCACTGAAATCCGCAGACTCCAGGATCAGCTCTCCTCCCTGGGCCTTAAAATCAGCTCCATTTCCCACGCAATAAAGGGTCTGCTCACTGGTCTGGATGGCGGGATGTATCTGGTTGATTCAGGATTTGCAAAAGAGAATATGGAGCAGATCAGAGAAGGCTGGGACATTGTGAATCTTATGGTCAGCCGGATCCGGAGCATGGTTCTTGACATCCTTTATTTTGCCAAGGACAGGAATCTGGAATGGGAGCGGGTTGATGTTTTAAGTATTCTCGATGACGTTGTTCTCACTGTTGAACCTAAAATGGCGGATCACCATATCGAATTTGCCCGTGAGTTTGATCCGTCTCTGGGAGAGTTCGAGGCAGATGCCGGTGTTGTCCGTTCCGCACTTGTGAATATTCTTGAGAATGCAGTGGATGCCTGTACAGAGGATAAGTCGGGGAAATCTTATAAAATCGGATTCTGTGTGAATCAGGATGACACCCACATCATTTTTAACGTATATGACAATGGTGTCGGCATGGATAAGGAGACCCGGGAAAATCTGTTCAATCTTTTCTTCTCATCAAAAGGAAGCAAGGGAACAGGACTGGGACTTTTTATCTCCAATAAGATTATAAGGCAGCACGGGGGAACGATTACCGTGGATTCAACCCCGGGGCAGGGATCACATTTTTGCATAAGGGTTCCGAAAATACTTCCGGATTCCGCGAAAAGATAAAAGGATGTTTGAAAGTCAAACATCAAACATCAA
>JAOZLU010000935.1 GCA_029934695.1 Desulfobacterales bacterium
TTTCTTTATCATCTATATTTTATAAATTCAGCATCTTGGCTTGGTCCGACCCCAATTCGACCGAAATGAGCGGCAAAAAAAGCGGATTGACCGAGGCATTTCATTCCAGAACCCGTAGAGCTTTTTTTGTCCGCTCCATTTCATGGTTAGCACCTAACTCGTTGCATAATCAGTAAACTGCCTCATATAAGGCGTATGAAATCCCAGAACTATATCTTCCTTCTGTACGCCCAGTTCCGTCAGTTCATCTGCGATGCTTCTGTCAGTTCCGTTATGCTGAATCCATATTTTATTATTTTTAATATCAATATGCAGTGAACATCCGTAAACTCTTCTGTTGTCATGCCAGCCCACGCTGACCACCTGATAATGATCATTCTTTTCATCGCAGACCTTCTGAGTTTCAATATCACCGCAGGCAGGGCGGTAATTTCCGTATTTATCAATGAGTTCTGTCACATAACTTCTGTATTTTTCTAATTTGTCCATTCTTCGATTTCCCCCCTTTTCAGAATCATAGGAAACTATCCTGAGCCCGCTTTTGCGGATAACCATCTGTCCGAAGCTGCTTTTGAAGAATGAGTCATAGATATGAGCGGGCACAGCCATATACAGAGTCCGGTCAGGTTCGTTTTCCTCAAGAACATAACGGTAGTTCATAAACTGTCCCAGCGCCGCATGAAATTCATAAGTTACCGAATCAGCGAGAAAGCTTTTTATTTCCACGGCTATCTTTTTTCCCTCTTTTTTTGCCGCCAGTATTTTTTCGGCTCCGAGATCAATATAAAATTGCGCTGCACAAATTGAATATTTTTATTCTTTCAATTTCAGAAAGTATTCCGGTAAATGGGCTTGACGATCTGAGTCGTGTTGATTCTTCTGAATCACTTTCAAGTAAGGCCAAAATTTGATTTTTACTGTGTTTGTCAAGAATATATTCCCATTCAGCTGTTGATGGCATTATGCTTTTTCTTTTATCTTTCCATTTTATGATGTTGTTTTTCGGAACTGCCCAAAGTTCAGGATTATTTCTAAGCTTGTTTGCGATCTCTTTATGAAGAGCTTTTGATCTTTCATCAGATCGTTTTTGCATATTCATTTCAAAAAACCTTTTCCTATGTGTATTTTAATAAATTCTCTTTTTTCTTCCGGCATTTGCGTTTTATTCAATCGCTCTGACAGAATATTTTTTGATATGAGTCTGAGAAATACTGCCGCATCAAAGAATTCAATATCCTTTTCCCGTGCCGCATATAATTTTGATATGATAAGATCATGAATTCAAGGCATAAGCCGGAGATACCCTTTGTGTTGCTGTTGCATATTTCTATAAGACGATTTTCCCATCCTTCTGGTAATTTGGAAGTTGTATGGTCAACACCCTGTGCATAATAACCAAAAGTATCGTGAAATGAAGATAATTCACCGATTACAGCTTCTATAACTTCAGCCTTGTCTTCTGATTCAGGAACCATGATGTCAGCTTGAATATATTAACTTATAGCTCCTGATTCTATATCAAGTATTGTTTTAAATTTATTCATATTGATACCATATATTTCATCAGTATCTTTATCCCCTTCAATTACTAAATATATATATGGTCTGATTTCCTCCCTGATGGTGCTCTGACAAACCAGATCCACTTTATGCTGCAATTTTTCCTCAAGAAAATCCCCCATTTCGGACATATCAATCAGAGTCGCACCATCTCCGAATTCCACCAATATGTCAATATCGCTGTCTTCACCAGCTTCTTTTCTGGCGTGGGAACCGAAAATGCCTTTGAGTTCGGCTTTGTATTTCCGGCGAACTTCGTGTTTCAGGTTTTTCACAATTTCCATAAGCTGGTTTAAAAGCATTGTTGAATATCCTTGAAAGGGTAAAGAGCCTGTGCCGGACAGGGTCCTGTGCCGGACGGGGTTTGCAACCCCGTCCGAAATGTTATTGCAAATTAAAATCCTCAATTCGGAATCAAGCCCCGGGATTAATTC
>JAOZLU010000334.1 GCA_029934695.1 Desulfobacterales bacterium
ATAAAAATGCTGGATGTCCTGAAATTTGCCCACGAAAAGGGAAGGGAGGAAGGGAGATTGGAAACCGCCCGTGAAATGATCTTAAGATTTCTTGAAGAATCAGTCGGCCTTGTTCCCGCATATATTTCTGATGAAGTTATGTCCATTTCCCGCCCGGATATACTGGTAAGACTGGTGAAACAGGCTATGATATGCAAAGGAATTGAAGATTTTGAAAAAATGCTGAGACTCGCAAACCGGAAACCACAGACTGAGCAACCTTTGATTACTTGAAAGAAATGAGAAAGTCGTGAATCGGGGAACAAAGATGTTTTACTCGTTATGAGGTTCAGCCTCGTAACGCAAATCAAGAGGCCCCGCCTCGCAACGCACACACCTCAGTTCACGCTTTGCTGTAAAACAATTTGGCACCAACAGTCAGTGGCTGCCAGCAGTAACTGACAAATAAGGAGATATGATAATGAAACTTATTGCCCCCTCAATCCTGTCCGCAGATTTTTCAAAATTGGGAGAAGAGATAAAAGCCGTTGAATCAGCAGGTGCGGATTGGATACACATTGATGTCATGGATGGCCATTTTGTCCCGAATATCACAATGGGGCCGATAGTTGTTGAAGCTGTCACGCGGGTCACGCAGCTTCCCCCTGACGTTCACCTGATGATTGAAAATCCGGATCGTTATATTTCTGATTTTGCAAAAGCAGGGGCCGCTCTGATTTCCGTCCAGGCAGAGGCCTGTGTTCATCTGAACCGGACCCTCCAGATGATAAAGGAATGCGGTGCCCGCCCGGGTGTTGCTCTGAATCCTTCAACACCGCTTTCCTCTGTTGAATGGGTATTGGAATATGTTGATTTTGTTTTAATTATGAGCGTCAATCCGGGATTCGGCGGCCAGGCGTTTATAAAAAACAGTCTCGATAAGATAAAGGCACTTCGCAAAATGATTCAGAACAGGGGACTTTCCGCACTGATTCAAATTGACGGCGGAGTGAACGAAAAGACCATCGGAGAAATTGCGCTTGCCGGCGCAGACGCTTTTGTTGCCGGTTCGGCAATTTTCGGAAACCCGGATTATAAGCAGACAATAGATAATTTCAGAAAGATCATCGGGGAATCATAATGAATGAGGGCAGAGATAATCTGAAAGTGCTGGTCATCCATGGCCCCAATCTGAATATGCTGGGAAAAAGAGAGCCGGAACTGTACGGAACCACGACACTTGATGAGATTAATGCAGACATAAAAACGCTCGGAAAAAAATTGGGCATTGTCACGGAAACTTTTCAGTCCAATTATGAAGGGGCCATTGTTGAAAAAATTCAGGAGTCCATGAGAACATGCAACGGACTGATCATCAATCCCGCGGCCTATACACACACGAGCATTGCCATCCGCGATGCCATTCTTTTGCTGGATGTGCCTGTGATTGAGATACACCTTTCCAATATCTATAAAAGAGAACCTTTTCGCCACAAGTCTGTGGTGGCCGATATTGCGACCGCTCAGATTTCAGGGCTTGGGGTTCACGGGTATGCACTGGCTTTGGAGGGGATGGCAGGAATAATTCAGCCATAGAACAGGAGATATCATATTGAAAAAGCATCAAGAAACGTCAGAGCCGACAGACTATGTTGAATTGGCGGAAAAAAATGCCGGTGCCAAGGCTGTTGAGTATCTTATTGACAAACATCTTATCCAGATCATGGGTATCAGGGAAGATTATCCCTTGGATGATCTTGATCTCCTCAGCATCGAATTGAAGGACAACTACGATATAAAAAGAAGCGTCAGAAGAGAGGTCGGCCGTTTACAGGAGAAAATCAGACTCGTAATAGAAGCGGTGACCCAGAGAATCGCTGATCGTAAATACAGATCAACAGAGCAGGCGATTGAAGGAATGAAGTTATCCAAAAATGAGCGGACAAGATTTAATGCTCTGCTGAACAACGACAAGAGGGTTCATGTTTCATGTCAGTCCCTCAAAGTGGCGGTTGATGTTTTTCTGGAACTGAATAAGCGGATTATCAGGAAAATAGAGGAAAGCGAGGCGTCGGATGACAAGCAGACCGCACGGAGAATGATACTGGGCAATGCAATTATTGTCTATGAACTGTTGGATTTTATTATTAATTATGTAGATTTGTTCAGCATCTCCGGCATTGAGGAGATCAATGAAATTTACAGCAATGCCTGCGATGAGAACAAAAGGCTTCTGGGGAAGGAGAATGAACGGGAAAAACGGGCAAATTCGGAATATATCATTGCCGAAATAAGAGAACAGATCATAACAGATGTTCAGAATCGCAAAGGCGTGATTGCAAGGCTTTCAGAGGAATGGGAATCTTATATCAAAGCGATCAATGAGAAGAAGGACAAGACCGCCACGATAAATGAGAATCTGCCCTCTCTGAAGCTTATGAGAGATAATGCAAAAGGTCAGATTGAAGTTCTGCAAGCCGCGTTGGTCCTGGGAATCGTCAAGACAAATCTGGGTGCCATCCAGTCCTCCATGGAAGCACTGGGGAAAATAGAACTCGTGACACTGTCTCCTGACAGGATACGGATTTTACTCGGAGATGCGTAATTCAGGCTGCCATCTGAAACAGGCTTTTTAAACGTCGAACTGCAAAAAAGAGGAAGACGCTATGCAGAAAAAACAATTGATCAAGTTTCGATGTCCCAAATGCGATCAGCTCCTCCGAACTGATGACGAGCTTTCGGGAACAGAAACGAAATGCCCCTCATGTTCCTTCATGTTTATCGTTCCTGATGCGATGGCAGACGCTTTGTTTTCATACAATTATAAGAATTTGAGCGATGCCCGCTTGGAAAAACTCCTGGCGAACGAATCTGACCTTGGAAAACGGGACATTATTTTTGAGGAACTGACAAAACGATTTACCAATTATTATATTCATCTTCTTGATAATGAATCTGGGGCAAAAAAACGCTTCGACATTGCGAAGGAACTGAAAACACGGCTCATTTCATATTTCCTGATGCTCAGAACGCTTTCAAGGAAGCTGATATCCTATTTGTCCAGAGAATTGTAGCGGGTGGGTCCCAAAATGCGAAAATTCCGCCTGGCTCTCTCCCCTGAGATTATGCCAGACAAAAGGGAGTGCAAAAATGGAGCCGCCAGGCGGAATTTTTGCGTTCCGCCAAACTGCAAAAATTCTGTCATGGCTTCATTTCCGCACTCCCCTGAGATTATGCCAGGCAAAAGGGAGTGCAAAAATGGAGCCGCCAGGCGGAATTTTTGCGTTCCGCCAAACTGCGAAAATCCTGTCATATCTCACACAGAGGCACAGAGAAAAGCATATAAAAATCTGTGTCCGAAAATATGTGTCCGGCTTCCGGGCCGGACAGCTCCGGACCGGACAGGACTGCCGGTGGGAAGGGCTGTTTTCAGATACGATCAGACGCTTCCGTCCTGCATCTTCTTCAGTTCCTTAATCTGATCCCTAAGCTCAGCGGCTCTTTCAAAGGCAAGCGTTTTTGCGGCCTGCCCCATTTCTTTCTCCATACTTTTAATCACGTCCTCCAGACTGTCCGAAGCCCCGTAATCCGCAACGGTTTCCGCCACCTTATCCAGGACCGCCTCCTCAGTTTCATGCCCAAAGTCAAAGACAGGCGTGATAGCTTTTTGAATCGTCTCAGGGGTAATTTTATGCAATTTGTTGTAGGCGCGCTGAATTTCCCTGCGCCGGTCTGTCTCGTCAATGGCCTGCTGCATGGATTTTGTGATCCTGTCAGCGTACATGATAACCTTTCCCCGGGCGTTTCTGGCCGCACGCCCGCAGGTCTGAATCAGCGATCTCGCGGAACGCAGGAACCCTTCCTTGTCAGCGTCGAGTATGGCCACCAGGGAAACCTCCGGAATGTCAAGGCCCTCACGAAGAAGATTGATTCCGACCAGAATGTCAAATTTACCCATTCTGAGGTCCTGTATGATCTCCACACGTTCCAATGTGCTGATGTCCGCGTGAAGATATCGCACCCTCATCTCCAGATCGGAATAATATTCGGTCAGGTCTTCGGCCATGCGCTTTGTCAGCGTTGTAACCAGCACCCTTTCATTTCTTTGCGCACGAATCCGAATCTCTTCAAGAAGGTCGTCCACCTGATATTCCGCTTTCCGAACCTCTATTTCAGGATCAAGAAGACCTGTGGGCCTTACAATCAGTTCGGCAATGGCATACTTGGCTTTTTCAAGCTCGTACTCAGCAGGTGTCGCGGAGACATAAACCACCTGAGACACCCTTGAGGCAAATTCATCAAACATGAGCGGGCGGTTATCCAGCGCGGACGGAAGCCTGAACCCGTATTCAACGAGCGTCCCTTTTCGGGAGCGGTCTCCCCTGTACATGCCCCGGATCTGAGGCACGGCAATATGGCTTTCATCAATACACACCAGGAAATCCTCGGGAAAATAATCAAGAAGCGTGGGTGGCGGTTCCCCGGGATTTCTTCCTGTAAGATGGCGGGAGTAGTTCTCAATACCGTTGCAGTACCCAAGCTCCATCATCATTTCCAGGTCGAAATTTGTCCGTTCCTCAATACGCTGGCCCTCGATCAGCCTGTTTTCATTTCTGAAATACTCAAGGCGCGCCTTCAATTCTTCAAGAATTGCGTCTATGGCCTTCCTGAGCGTGGATTTGGAGGTGACGTAATGACTGGCAGGGAACAGGGTGATATCTTTCAACGGCCTGATGACAGTTCCTTTAAGCGGATCAATCTCCGCAATGCTCTCGATTTCATCTCCGAAAAACTCAATACGGACAGCTTTGTTTTCCTCATACGCGGGAAAGATGTCAACGCGGTCTCCTCTTACGCGGAACACGCCCCTGTGAAAATCAAGATCATTCCGTTCGTAATGCATTCTCACGAAATCTGAAAGGAGCCTGTCCCGATCCAGTTCAGCACTCTCCTCAAGATTGATCCGCATTCCCAGGTAATCCTCAGGTGCGCCCAGCCCGAAGATGCACGACACGCTCGCCACGACAATCACATCTTGCCGGGACAGCACCGAGCGTGTGGCAGAATGACGCAGTTTGTCAATCATTTCATTGATAGCGGAATCTTTCTGGATATAGGTGTCGCTGGAGGGAATATAGGCTTCGGGCTGATAGTAATCATAGTAGCTGACAAAGTATTCCACCGCGTTTTCAGGAAAAAGCATCTTAAATTCGTTATAGAGCTGGGCCGCAAGGGTTTTGTTCGGTGCGATCATCAGGGTCGGTTTTTCAACCTTTGCAATGACGTGGGCCATTGTAAATGTTTTGCCGGAGCCTGTAACTCCCAAGAGGACATGATGCCGCTTTTGTAACCGTATATTTTTGCCCAGAGTTTTTATGGCTTTGGGCTGGTCCCCTGTTGGTGTAAAATTTGAAATCAGATTAAATAATGACATGATGTTCTTATCCTTTGGGTCTTGAAATGATGGACCTCCTGTTTGCTCCGAAGACTAATTCTCTTTACTCCTTACGAAAGACTCGCAAAGCAATCTTTGCACTCCGGGTGGGCAGCAGATCAGAAATGCTCAATCCGCTCCGCTGTCCCGATCCCCCGGTCCTGACACAGTTTCAGGGCCTCCTTTCTGAATCCGCCGAGGGAGAGGAACGCCGGGAGCACGGTTCTGTCAGGATTCTGTTCCGAGAAGATGTCCGCCTTCTCGGCAAAGTCCTCAGCGACGGCTTTCCCGACCGGGGTCTTCCATTTCTTCACCTCCACAACGACGGTCCTGCCGCAGTCCGACCCGGCAACAATGTCGAGTTCCATGTTCTTGCCGTCCTCACGCTGAAGCGGAACCCGGCGTCTCACAGCAGTGATGTTCAGCCGGGCAGTGTCTCTCACGCCTCTGAAAAAATCGGACAGTGCGAAACGCTTCCTGCTGCGGAACGCGGATGCGATCTGTATTTCAGCGACCTTGCCGGTGAGGTTGTTCAGCACACCCTGAAGCCGGTTTCTCTCCTCCCTCAGCTTCCCGATCTCCTCATGGAACTCCCGCTTCAGATCCGGCGGAACAAATGTGGCGATCTCCTCCTCGAACCGGCTCCGCAGGATCAGGTTCAGTGTGCCGTCCTGCAGGCCCCTGAATTGGATGTCGGATTTTCCCCACTCGATCACATCGGCCTCCACCAGGAGATTCAGCTTCTCCCGGATGACATCAGTGCCGATCTCCAGATTCAGGGCACCCTTCAGATCCTCCGGGGTCCAGTAGCGGTCCGAATGTCTGCTGAGATGCAGGAGTATCTTTTTGGCGTTCCGGTCGTTCACTCTGGGCAGGGTGAGCTGGATATATTCCCCCCATGTCCGTGACATTTCCGAATACCGGTCTGTTATCTCGTAGTTCACCGTGCCGGCCACCCCCTCCTCCGTTGTCAGATCCCGGTCCCCGTAACTGCTCTGCATCACGCAGGAGATGAAGAACGGGTCCGACATGCACAGCCTGCCGATCATCAGGGCCGTCTCGTTCGTCACCGGCTCATCATACGCCTCCGAATATCTGTACACCGCCTCCAGTCCCTTCTCCGGCGTGAGATACGGGTTCATGCGGATTTCGGACAGACGTCCCGCCTCCAAATATTTCCCTGCTATCTCTATCAGCCAGCTCATGTATGATCCGGTCACCAGCATGGGAGCGATTTTGGACTCGGATAGCGAATGAAAGCTGCCCGGAATGGTCTCATCCGGTTTTCCCTCGCACTTCTCATCCCGGTAAACATAGCGGGAAAGGTTCTGGAATTCGTCAATCATCACCAGAAACCGCCTGTTTAGGACCGAGGCATAGCGGTGCGGGGCCGCGCACACGGTGTCCCACATGAGATCATGCCGGCGCATCTTCTCATCGTGAATAAGCAGGTCAACATCCTCAAGCAGAGGCATGACGGATTTTGACACTCCGTATTCTCTTATTTTTTCAAGGGAAAGCGGTCTGTCAATCGGTGATTCGTCTCTTTCCAGAAAGGAGATGTATTGCGAGGCGAAGACGCGGTAGTATTTGATTGCGAGATGCGGATACCAGATTTTACTTTCCGGAATGTCAATATAAAACGGAATCACCTCACCGTTTTCGCTCCAGAGCCGGTTGAAGATGCGCTGGACAAATGAGGTCTTTCCGCTCTTCCGGCGGGCCAGGATGACCCTGGATTTGGAAAGTTTTTTTGGAATGTTGGCGATCCATCTGCCGAAGTTCTCAAACTCCCTGTCCCGTCCCACAAGCAGGTCGGGATTTCCGATTTTTTCCTCCAATGGATACTGCATTTTCTGTCCTCCAGCTTAATACAAGTTAAGTGTCCAATTGCAACATGATTTTGGAAGCCGCCATTTCCTGTTTTGCCGCGTCCGTAAGGTAACAAAAAACCATTTAAGATCATGCGTCCTGAGCAGCACAAGGGACTGGGTGGTGTTGACGTTTACACCGTATGCTGCACTGTTCCCCTTTTCTGATCAGATGCAGTTATTCAGGAAGCCACTTACGATTCAGTATTTCAAAATTCGTTGATTTCATGACATTCCTCACAACTATCCACCAAATACCTCAAAAGTCCCCTTTTGTAAAGACAAAAAATTGAAAACAATCCGCAACATGCTGAAATTATGCAATGACAGAATTTTCGG
>JAOZLU010000335.1:0-1127 GCA_029934695.1 Desulfobacterales bacterium
TTACATCACTCTGTTCAGCCATTTCCGATCTGCTGCTTATGGCGTTCCCTTCTCCCGCTTCCGAATCCACAGTTGTATATCCTGAAACGAATCACATTCAAGAATGCGCTCCCCCAGATCCAGCAGTTCCTCGGAACTCAGGCATTTCAACTGGGCAGGCAGTTTTTCAGGATATACATGGTACTTCTTTGCAAGCTGCCGGCTCAGAAGTATTATATGTCCTTCCTGAAGCCCTTTCTGAATTCCTTTCTGAATTCCTTCCTGAATCCCTTCATTTCTTAACATTTGTGCAATCATGGCAGTCTCCTCAGATTCCTTTACCTGGTGATATAAAGTCTCCCGTTCCTCTTCACTGATTTCCGCATAAGTATCAATGAAATCAATGTATTTGCCAAACAGAACAGAAGAAACCAGTTCAAACAGACCGATATAAGCCTGTCGAATGACTTCCCATCGCTCTTCTGCTGTGTAATTCATTTTGGGAAGCAGAATTTTTACAACAGGATTGGAACTATTGTAATAATCTCTTGCGTTAAAGTCAAACAGTTTGATGAATACATACTCAAAGTGCAGAAATAATCGGTCAGAAAGACTTGTTTCGAGATGACGCGCCACATCTTTGCGCCACTTGGTGCGGTCTGTGAACAGAACCGTGGGGATTACGAGGGCCTTTGGGTAAGCTTCCATCAGGTCTGTTGTATAGCGCAGCAGTTTGTAAATTGAAAACTTTGCCTTGTCCTCCTGAAATTCTACCAGCCACAGGAGAAGCTGGCGGTCTTTAAAAGAGAATAAAATCGGCATGTCCAGATCAAAATAAGGATCAGACAGCCTGCGCTTTTTCGGCTCCTGCCGGATAAATTCGATATGATGAACCGGCCCCCATTTTTCAAGAGTTTCCGGCAAAATCCATTCCAAAGCTTCTTCTGGAAAATCCAGAAACATATTTTTGAAATTATGATCGTGTGATTCCTGGGTCATGATTTTCTCCGTTTAATTTTGAAAGCCATAAGCTCCTGAAATTAATGGCACCGACATTTTCCGGTGCAATATCCTGCGTTCAAAGATTTCAGCAACTTGCGGACGTATTTTCAACCTTTATACTTTCAACCTTTATACTTTCAACTTTT
>JAOZLU010000335.1:1227-7622 GCA_029934695.1 Desulfobacterales bacterium
ACTTTCAACTTTTTAATGATTGGAAGCTTCCGGATCCCCTTCAGGACATCTTCCACCCTGATACGCTTCATACATTCTGTTGTCTGGCACTGCCGCTTAAAACACGGGCTGCATTTCAGTCCGGCCCGTATGACCTGATGGCCGGAACCGAAAGGCCCGGTCCGCCACGGTGCGGTCGGTCCGAAAATTGCCACCACAGGAATCCCCACGGCCGCGGCCAGATGCATCGGCCCGGTGTCAGTTGTCACCAGGAAATCTGTTTTCTCATAAAGTGCTGCCAGCATTTTCAGACTTGTCTTTCCGGCAAAATTCACGGCACTTCTTTTCATGCCGGACAGAATCCCCTGAACCGCCTCCCTGTCTTCCGGGCCTCCTGTGAAAACCACGCTCGCGCCATATTGCTCAATCAGTTGATCTGCAAGCCTTGAAAATTTCATATCAGACCACAGCTTTGTCTTCCATTTGGCCATCGGATTGACCGCTACAAGAGGTTTGCCGGACACCCTTGTCAGCTGACCATTCCGGGCCAGAAGATCAGTGATCCTGCTGCGATCCTGGTCCCGAATCGGAAGATCAAACACGATATCATCCGAAAGAATCCCCAGAGCCTCTATAAGCATCATACTTCTTAAAAGCGCGTGAATATCCATTTTCACGGGCGGAATCCGCTCATTCAAAAACAGATGGCTATGCTCCTGATGCTCCATACCTTTATTATAGCCTGCTTTCCGTTTCCCTCCGGACAGAGCGACCAGAATGCCGCTCTTGAGCAATTGTTGAAAATCAATCACCAGATCATACCGCGTATCCCGGAGCACCTTTATAAAAAGGTATGCGTCTTTCAGAACCGCTCTCTTTTCAGAAGAAGGCGTGTCTGATCCCACGAGTTTTTTTATCCAGTGCTTTCGCTTTGAGACCAGCACACGATCCAGCGCGCCATGTCCCTCAATAAGCGGATACGCAGCCTCTTCAACCACCCATGTGATATGAGCATCCGGATGGTGTCTTCGGATCGCATTCAGGGCCGGAAGTGTATGGATCACATCTCCGATAGCACTTAATTTTACAATAAGAATATTCATGTCAGTTGCCAAGATGAATGATAAATGGTGAATGGTGAATGGTCACTTTACCCTTAAACCCTTACACTGATCACTGACTTCGCCATTTCATACACCATGTCAACGGTAATTTCTTTCATGCAGCGATGGTGTTCTTCAGGGCAATCCGGTCTGAGACATGGGCTGCATGGCGCGGGGACTCTTGCGATGTGACTTTTGGAACTTGCGGGAGATGTTGTCAGATGGTTTGTGGGACCAAATATGGCAATCTGGGGAACATCCAGAGCCGCTGCGATATGCATCAGGCCGGAGTCGTTTGTTACAAAGAGGTGGCATTTCCCAATCAGGGTCATGGCTTCACGAAGGGTGGTTTTGCCACAGAGACTGATGCAATTTTTTCCGATCATCTCACAGATTTGGCGGCCCAGTGCGGCTTCGCCCGGGCCTCCGAAAACAAGGATATTCGAGATATCGGCGTTTTGCAAGCGTTGGCACAGGGCAGCATAGCGTTCCGGAAACCAGCGTTTGGCAGATCCGAATGTGGCCCCTGGATTGATTCCCACGATCCTGCCTGTTTGGGATATACCATTCTGACGTAGTATTTCCCCGGCGTGATGCTGTTCTCTGTCGCTGATTTCAAGCTCAAGATGCTGTCCGTCCGTGTGTGACAGCCCTGTTCCCTGGAGAATCCCCAAATAATATTCGATCTGGTGGACCTTTTTCATATCAGATGTACAAGAAACAGCATGGGTCAGAAAAAGACTTCTGCCATCTGTGTCATAGCCGATTCTGTTGGGAATCCCGGCAAGGAAGGTTATAAAAGCCGCTTCAAAGGCGTTCTGAAAAAGGATTGCCGCATCAAATTCATAACGCTTCAGGTCCCTTGCAAGTCGGAATTTCCCGGCAAACCCCTCATGTCTTCCTGCCGCGTCATAAATCACTGTCTCATCTATATGAGAACTGTTTTCAAAAACAGGGGCAACCCAGGGCTTGGCCAAAATGCTGATGTCAGCGTATGGAAAATTTTTCTTTATGGCCCGGACCGCTGGGATGGTCATAACCGCGTCCCCTATCCAGTTGGCTGAACGGATTAGGAGACGCGTAATGTCTTTCAAATTTGAAGGTTTCATTTTTGATTTCAATATAAAATATCCCTGTCTGATCGTTTTCAAGGCTTGATACCTGTATTCACACCTTAATTTTGCGTGAACTTGGATATGAACCCGGGTGGTTGCCTCAATTTTACGGCAGGCAGAGCCTGCGGGTATGCATTCCCAGGCGGAAGCCCGGAAATAAGTATAGAAGATAATGCTTTGTGGCTCGGATGTCCATAGTGAGAACCATGAAATTAAAATATTCTCAAAAACGAATACGAATAATTTTTATAAATCAGAAAATCAGATATCCCCTGCTCCCATACTTTGATAATAAAGAACTTTCAGAAAGCAAAGCTTGTAAATATATATTTAAAGGAGGCTAGAATAAAATATTTTAAAAAAAGTGTTGCTGAATGCTGATTTATGTTGACATTAAAAATAACCTGCTATATTGACCTGAAGAAAAGGACGAATAATATTAATTCTGAAAGAGGAGGGCATGAACAATGACAAAGGCTGAACTGATAGATCAGATAGCAGAGGATGCCGGAATTAAGAAGACGCAGGCCGCAGACGCGTTGAATTCATTCATGGAAACGGTGACAGGAGCACTGAAGAAAAAAGACGGCAAAGTGACGCTTGTGGGATTTGGCACATTTTCCAAAATACGCCGCAAAGCCCGCAAAGGACGCAATCCCCAGACAGGCGACCCCATTAAAATCAAAGCATGTAATGTAGTAAAATTCAGGCCCGGCAAGAAGCTGAGAGAAGCTGTCTGAAAAAATTAAGGGAATAAAATGTGAAAATCAGGCTTGGCAAGAAGCAGAAAGAAGCTGTCTGAAAATATTAAGGGATTAAAGAAGGCAGGAATTGAGGGATTCAGGGATTGGGAGGAATGAATTCCTCAATCCCTTAATTCCCTAATTTCTGAATCAGTAGGTAATTTCAAATCCACTGAAATCGCCTGAATACGTTTCCCATTCCACGTCCACATCTTTGACTTTTGAATGAGACGAGCCTTCCCGGCACCATTCAGTCATCGCTTTCACATCTGCTTCATCTCCCTCAAATACAGCTTCAACCTTTCCGTCATCTGTGTTCCTTACCCATCCGAAAACGTCATTGTCCTGAGTTGCCCGCCGGGTTTCAGCTCTGAAAAAAACGCCTTGGACCCTGCCGCTGACGATGACGTGCGCTCTTACCTTGTCTCCCATCTGTGTTATCCCTCCTCCCTGATAATTGAAGCCTGATGACTGTGGCGCATCACGCTTCACTTATCAATTTTTTAAAATCTGTTTCGTCAAGAATTTTTATTTCCAGTTTCTTTGCCTTGTCAAACTTGGATCCCGGGGATTTGCCTGTCACAAGATAATCGGTGTTTCGGCTGACAGTGCCGGACACTTTGCCGCCTGCGGCCTCAATTCTCTTTTTGGCCTGAGTTCTTGTCATCTCTTCAAGTCCGCCAGTCAAAACAAAGACTTTTCCTTCCAGATATCCTTTTCCAATTCCTTTTTCCGGTCTTGTTTCCGGAAGGAACTGTACTCCGCTGTCCAAGATATGCCTTACTGTCTTCCGGTTTTCATCCTGCTCAAAAAAATGTTTTATACTTTGGGCAATCTCAGGCCCGATGCCGTCAACCGCTTCAAGCTCTTCAAGGGATGAGGAAGAAAATGTGTCTGTATTTTCAAATTTGTCTGCAAGAATATCTGCCACATTCTCCCCGACATGCCGGATGCCCAGAGCGTAAATAAACCGGGCAAAGGTGATTTTTTTGCTCTTTTCAATGGCATTTAAAAGGTTTTGGGCAGATTTCAGGCCCATGCGCTCCAGGCGTTGTACCCGCTCTTTGTCCAACTGGAAAATGTCGGAATAAGAGCCAAGCATCCCCTTGTTTACCATTTGCTCAATCAGCCTGATTCCGAGGCCATCTATATCAAAGGCCCCCTTGGAGGCAAAATGCCTGATACGCGCCTTGACTTGGGCAGGGCAGCTGATATTATTGCATCTTGAAACTGCTTCATCTTTTTCCCGATAAACCCCGGCCCCGCAGACCGGACAGATATGGGGCATGGTAAAAACCGTTTCCTCTCCTGTACGCTTTGACTCAATGACTTTGACAACTTCCGGGATCACATCCCCGGCCCGCTGAACCAGAACTGTGTCACGGATTCGGATATCTTTTCTTCTGATCTCGTCTTCATTGTGAAGGGTTGCACGGCTCACTGTGACCCCGGCAATATTCACCGGATCAAGATGGGCAACCGGCGTCAGTGCGCCGGTACGCCCGACCTGTATGCTGATATCAAGTATCCGGGTGGTCTCCTGAATGGCCTTGAACTTATAGGCAATGGCCCATCTGGGGCTTCGGGATTTTTCACCCATACGCTCCTGTAACCCAAGACTGTCCACTTTGATCACCATGCCATCAATATCGTATTCCAGAAGATGCCGTGTTTCACCCAGTTCCCTGTAAATGTCAAGGCTTTCTTCAATGGTGATCTTGGGCCGGATAAGCGGATTGATTCTGAATCCCAGGCGGCTTAACGCTTCCAGCGTGTCCCAGTGGGAGTTTGAAACAATGTCCGTGATGATCCCAACCCCGTAGAAAAATATTTCCAGAGGGCGTTTTGCTGTTATTCTGGGGTCAAGCTGGCGTAAAGAACCGGCCGCGGCATTTCTCGGATTGGCAAAGGCAGGCAGATTTTTCCTCACCCGTTTCTCATTCAGTTTCCTGAATTCCTCCAGCCCGATAAAAACTTCCCCCCTTACCTCAAGACGGGAGGGAATTTTTTCCCCTTTTTCTTCCTGAAGCAAAAGGGGAACCGAGCGTATGGTTCTCACATTGGACGTTATCAGCTCCCCTTTCACACCATCCCCGCGGGTGGAAGCCAGAATCAGCCGGCCCTTTTCATAGACAAGTTCCACTGCCACGCCGTCCATTTTCGGTTCCGCTGTATAAAGAACAGTGTCATCTGTATCCAGATATTTTCTCACCCGCCTGTCAAAGTCAGTAATATCCGAATCCTCAAACCCGTTGTCCAGACTCAGCATGGGAATGGAATGCGAGACCGTCTCAAATTTGTCAAGAGGGGCTGCGCCGACCCTTGAGGACGGTGAATCCGGGCTGTGAATATCCGGATATGCGGTTTCCAGCGCAATCAGTTCCTGCATCATACGGTCATATTCTGCGTCTGATATCTCCGGATCATCCAGAACATGGTAGCGATAATTGTGCCTGTGAAGCGATGTTCTTAATACATCAGCTTTTTCAGTTATGGCTGGGTCTGCAACAATGTCTGACATAAGCTGTCTATCCTTTCGAGGAGGGCCACGCGGCTCTGTCTGAATCGTTCATCTTTGAATCCCACCTGCCATTTTAAGGTTGAGAGTTCATCGGAAACAATAAGCAGTCCCCCCACTTCAATATTGCGGAATTTTCCCACAGTGAAAAGGGCTGACAGTTCCATTTCAACGGCCAAAACCCCTTCTGTCTGAAAACGTCGGACTTTTTCACGGGTTTCCCTGTAGATCGCATCGGTGGACCAGATCACCCCCTCATGGAATGCTGTTTTGCTTTCCTTCAGATGATCTTTTGTTTTCTGAACCATGTCAGGCGACGGTCTGGCAATGTCACCTTCATCTGCATGATAATGTCTTGATGTGCCTTCGTCAATGACTGCGCCTGTGGGAACGATAATATCTCCGATCCTGACCTTATGGGAAATTGCCCCGCACCATCCCAGGAAAATGATTTTTTGCGCGCCCCAGGCAACAAGGGTTTCCAACAGCATTACCGCATAAGGCGCGCCGACCACCGGCCCTGTGACCGAAAAATCTGTTGCACTGTCGTATCCGATATGCACCTTGCTCATCATCAGGGTCCTGGCATAAGCGTCACACAAACTTGTCAGGTTGCAGAGCATATCAATATCGGTCTGACTGCTCACCATAACCGCAACCGGAGACAGGTACGGCGTTTTTTTCCCTTTTACGGGATTTATGATTGCATCATTTTTGTTCATAATTTTATCCCGACAGCAAAAAGTGAAAGGTAAAAAGTAAAAAGTTGAAAGCACTGCCGGACGGGGTTGCAAACCCCGTCCGGCACAAAACCCCGTCCGGCACAAACATCAAACATCCAACATCAAACATCAAACATCCAACATCCAACATCCAACATCAAACATCCAACATCCAACATCAAACATCAAACATCCAACATCAAACATCAAACATC
>JAOZLU010000936.1 GCA_029934695.1 Desulfobacterales bacterium
ACAGAGAAGGATTCCCAAGTTGCAACAAAGACCCGGATGTGATGGTGATCAGAGGCGTGGACAAGCATACACGGTGTTCATTCAAAATGTGGGGTCCCTGCGTGATTTTCGAGATCACCTCCAAATCAACAAAGAATGAGGATATGATTAACAAAAAAGATATGTATGCCTCTCTGGATGTGCGGGAGCATTTCCTGTTTGATCCTCTCAGGGACTATCTGAAAACCTCCCTACTAGGCTTTCGTCTGAAAGGAGGCAGATATGCGCCACTTCCCACAGACAGCGACGGATATATGACCAGCAGGGAACTTGGCGTATCTCTGATTCCGGAGGGTGATCCCCGGACTGGCAGACCTGTTCCTATCTTTGATGAAAGCTTGGCTGAAGCTGAGTACAAAAGGGCTGAAATGGAACACAGGAGAGCCAAAGCTAAAGCCGAAAAACTGGCAGCCAAACTCAGATCACTGGGCATAGAGCCTGAATAGTCGTCAAAAATGCAAATAACTCTTAAAAATATTCACAAACATTACGGTCCGGTAAAGGCCAACAACGGCGTGACCCTTACAGTGGAGCCGGGGACCATACACGGCATTCTTGGAGAAAACGGGGCCGGGAAAAGTACGTTAATGAAGATTCTGGCAGGTTACAGCCAGAAAACCGACGGCATGATTCTCGCTGACGGTTCTCCTGCAGATTATCACACGCCTGCCCAGGCTTCAGAACTGGGTATCGGCATGTTGTATCAGGACCCGCTTGATTTTCCCCTGCTGTCTGTACTGGACAATTTCATGCTGGGGCAGACTTGCTGCCTTGCAGATCAGAGGAACACATTCAGACAAAATATGGCGAAGCTCGCAGAACATTTCAATTTTGTCACAGACCCGGACGCACCTGTCAAACGTCTGACCGTCGGCGAAAGGCAGCAGCTTGAAATCCTGAGACTTCTGGCTCTGGGAATCCGGGTTCTGATTCTTGATGAACCTACCACCGGCATATCCAGCATGCAGAAGGAAATTCTTTTCCGTGCGCTGAAACAACTGGCTTCCGAAGGCAAAAGCGTCATATTGGTGTCTCATAAACTGGAGGATGTGGATGCCCTGTGTGACAAAGTGAGCGTCCTCCGCCAGGGAAAAATCAGCGGCGAGATGGTCAAACCATTTGACATAAACCCTCTGCTGGAGATGATGTTTGGCAAACCGCCGGTTTCCCCGACGTGTTCGGACATGACGCCCGGAGAGGATGTGCTTGTAATGAAACAAGTTTCTGCCTCAGGGGGCCGGACAGGTCTTAAAAATTGCAACATCGTTATCCGACAAGGAGAAGTGATCGGACTGGCAGGGCTTGAAGGAAGCGGACAGGATGTTTTCCTCCGCATTGCCTCGGGAGTAAAGCTGCCATCCTGTGGAGAAATCAGGCTGCAGGGAATGAGAATGACCGGAAAAAGGCACCACACATTCAGACATGCGAGGGTCACTTTCCTTCCAAGCTCCCGTCTTGAAGAAGGACTGATACCGGGATTAAGCATTTCAGAGCATTTTGCGCTTCTCGACAATCGGAAAGCTTTTTTTGTGAAATGGAAGGACGCGTTCCAAAGGGCAAAAGAGCGTATTGAAACATTCCGCATTACAGGAAAACCGGAATCGCCGGTTGAATCTTTGTCCGGCGGTAATCAGCAACGGCTTCTTCTTTCATTTTTATCCGAAGACCCCGTTCTTCTTCTCCTTGAGAATCCCACGAGAGGGCTTGACCTGGAATCTGCCCACTGGGTCTGGGAACATCTTCAGAAATATTGCGAACGCAGCACAAGCATTGTCTTCTCATCTTCAGAACTTGACGAAATTCTCATGGTGGCGGATCGTGTGCCGGTCTTTTTTGACGGAGCCATTGTCAAAGACGTTAAAGCCTGTGAAACAGACGTTCATGAATTAGGGCGGGCTATTGCGGGGAAGGTTGATGTTTGATGTTCGATGTTTGATGTTCGATGTTTGATGTT
>JAOZLU010000937.1 GCA_029934695.1 Desulfobacterales bacterium
TTTTTTCACAGCACCCTGAACTGTTCAAATTGAACACTTTGTCTAAACAGACTGTTCAAAATTGAACACTTTTCAAAACCCGGCATATATAAATATCATGCCACTTTTGCCGCCCGGCTTGTTTTTTTTGCTGACAGTGCCGGCACCTGTCATTATTACCTGCAAATATCATGCCACTTCTGCTGTCCGGCCGTGTCTTTTTTCTGACATGCCGGATTTGCGGGACATGTTTGCAGGGACTCATAAAAGTGTCCTTATTTATTCAGATTATCCAAATCAGATCAGCAGATATATATCATAACTGGTTTGCCAAGTGTTTTTTTTGCATCTGAGCAAAAATTTTCAGTCATGCAGTCCCGCCAAAAAGCAGAATCCCCCGACCCAGGTTTCATCTCACATCAGTTGTCACACTCGCGCCCCCGTCCCGGACAGGGCGGCCAGCTCGTCTGCGGAGAGGCCGGTGTATTTCATAATCAGGGCGGTCTCCAGACCGTTTGAGAGCATGTTGCGGGCGGTCTCCGTGAACTGTCTCTCCGCCCGCTCACGCAGTCTGGCCTCCTGCTCGGCCCGTTCGGCCTTCTGCTCGGCCCGCTTGGCCTCCTGCTCGGCCCGCCGCTCGGCCTGTTCGGCCCGTTTGGCCTCCTGCTCGGCCCGCCGCTCGGCCTGTTCGGCCCGTTTGGTCTCCTGCTCGGCCCGTTCGGCCTCCTGCTCGGCCCGTTCGGTCTCCCGCTCGGCCCGTTCGGCCTCCCGTTCGGCCCGTTCGGCCCGCCGCCTCACCTCCTTGTGGGAGGGGAGGACATAATCGTGATACACCCCGTCCTCCGCCAGCGCCTCAAGCGACGGCCGGACGTACAGATCCGAGATTCGGAACTGGAACCCGGGCAGGACCGTGGAACGGATGACGCCGTCCGCCGTCGGCGGGATCGGCACATACACGCCCCTCCTGTCCAGGCGGTGGAAGGCCGTCTCAATGCCCCTCGCGTCAATGATGTAATATTCCCCCACGCCGCCCCAGGCATACTCGTCCCGCTTCTCCACCGTGTCCCGGACAACCTGGTCGTGCGACGAGTGGGAGAGCGACTCGACGCACAGGTCGAATATCCCCCCGTAAGTGCAATCGTCGTCGTCCAGCCCCGCCGGGTTGCCGTCCAGCACCACCGCGAGGTCCGGCACCCGGACCACGACCTTGTGGGGAAGGGCCAGGCGGAAGCCGATCTCCAAGTTGGTCATCCTGCCGACGGGATGTGTCCGGATGTAACACTGCATGATGCCGCAAAACCACTGATACGTCTCGCTCCCCTTCTGATCCGACATCGGTCTCACCTCCAGTTGTCCGTTGTTCCATTCATAAATGAAATCAGGATCATGATAGTATTTTTTCCAGTACTCCTCCTCCGAGACCGCCAGGCCGTCCTCCGATGTGACGCCGTCCTCCGATGTGACGCCGTCCTCCGATGTGACACCCCTCCCGGGGACCTCATCATATGTCCCCCAGTCTGTCCGGCCGTTTCGGGCCAATGCCTGCAACTCCTCCATGGGTTCACCCTCCTCGGTTGCTGCCTGTCGGCTGCTCCACAAATCTGATCCGTCAGTGAGACATGTTCCTCTTTTCCGGCGTATCTGTGCATTTTTTTTCGATGGCCTCCGGCAGTTCTGTGTTTCCCCCGAATTCCTCTCCCACCTCTCCTGCAAATTCCTCCCTCTCCGCAATGACAACCCCTTTTCCGGGCAGGGACTTCATTCTGAAAATCAGTGATCTTGCTGCAGGATGCCTGATTTCTTTGGGAAAATAAGGCATTTTCCTCAGAATATTTGCAAAAGGAATCCATAAGAGTATCCTTATCTGTTTCAGATTGTCCAAACTCTGTTTTGTACATAAACATCATAATTGATGGTCTGTCAAGTGCCTTTCTGCATCTGAGCAAAAAAAATCGCCTTTCATCAGGCAAAGATTTCCTCATATTTCATGCCGCCTATGCCTTCTGTG
>JAOZLU010000336.1 GCA_029934695.1 Desulfobacterales bacterium
AACCGAGCGGGCATTCCCTGTTCCTGCTTCTGCGGGATTGCCACATCCGGCAGGGGTTCGGATTTGCCAATCCGAACCGAGCGGGCATTCTCTGCCCTGTGGATTGCCATATCCGGCAGAGGGTTCGGATTTAGCAATCCGAACCGAGCGGGCATTCCCTGTTCCTGCTTCTGCGGGATTGCCACATCCGGCAGGGGTTCGGATTTGCCAATCCGAACCGAGCGCGGCGGGATTTTAAACACGATAAAAGTCTTTATTTTCAGATTCCTGATTATAACGGATTCAGGGGAGGCTCCCGCACCTGCCCTCAGACAGATCCGGCCGAACGTGCAGGTTTAAGCTTGTGCCCCCTTTGTGTCCTCTGTGGTTAAAAAGGTGCGACGCAGGGCTGATTTCAGGCCTCCCCTGAAAGCGTTATAATCAGCTTTTATTTTAGAATATGGGAAAAAGTCAACCTTTAAATGAAAAAGAGTGGAAAATGGAAAGTGGATGGAAAGTAACTCCGTAACATGCTGAAACTATTCATCTGAAATTGCTGATCTGGAAAATTCCGGTGTCAGTGATTTTTTCGTCAGAAGATGCGTGTCCAGCCATCGGGCATCCCGGGACCATGCGATAGTGTGTGCCCTGAGCCAGTCCGGTGTCTCCCGGGTGAATCCTGCTGAGGAGAACACTGTCAGCACATATTTCCGGATTCCTTCGAGCCGAATCAGTTCCTCGGCTTTCTTTAAAAATTCCTTTGCCTCACCCAGAGAGAATTTTGTCGTGTTCCGATGTTTCACCTCCCAGATCAGTGAATATTCATCATCGTCCTTCGGGCTTGCGAATATGTCAAGCTGAAATTCCGGTTTGTGAAGCGGCGGGGAATGATACTGGCGCACACTTTTGTATGCGGCGAACCTGAAATCATCAGGCAGGTTCCGCATCATACTTCCGAACAGTTCGTTCTCTTTGCGGGCCGCATAGCTGAGGTGATGGCTGATCACGAACTCGGCAAAGGCTCCTTTGTAACGGTTATGCTCGCCGGAGAGACTCTGATACCTATCAAACAACGCCTTATATTCGTCCGAAGCCTCCTGGGTCACAAATTTGTCAATGTCATCCGCATACCGGCTTCGGAACACCTTGTCAAAGATGTTGTCCTGAACACCCCGGTACTGGAAGCGGTCTTCTTCGATGATGTCGCTTTTCAGCAACGCGTCCATCTTCTTATCCAGCTCGTAATCCGGCATGTCCAAACCCAGGTGCTTTTTCAGTTCGTCCCGGGGCATGAAGCGGTCCCTGTGCCTGGAGAGATACAGCACGATGTCTTTGGCATATTTGTCGTTGATCCTGGGAAACGCGGAGTTGATGTATTCCAGCCAGGTTCCTCTGATAATGCCCTCTTTGTGCAACGTCTCAAATTCGAGGGTTTTCCGCACCCCCTCCCCAGTTGCCAAGTCTTTGTCCGGATATTTCGAGCGGAACACGGCGCTGATATAAAAAGGATTTCCCTCTGTCATCCGTGCCACCAGGGAAGCGGTCTCCTCGGTGACAGGTGTGTCTTGGAGCAGTGCGTATCTGAATATCATTTCCACACATTCCTCCTCCGGGAGATTTTCCATGAAGTGGTACTGGAAACGCCCCGGAAGCATGGTGCTCAGATCATCCATGAGCCAGCCCACCCAACTTCCCGAAACCAGCAGGGGCGCGTTCTTGTACTCGCAGGTGTGCAGCCAGCTCCCGGCAAAGTCCTTTGCCCTGTGTGTCTTTTCCCTGTCCCAGTAAACAAAGCGATTGACAAACTGGAACTCGTCAATCATCTGGATCGCATATTCCCCTTCATGTTCCGCAATCTGACGGGGTGTCTCTCTCACGGCAGTCCACATCCGCTCTGTCTTGCCCTGTTCCTGAAGCTTCCGCACTCCGAGTATCCTCAAGGCCAGAACGTCGAGGCCCTCCCCCCGGGCGATCTCGGCCACGTCGTCAAGTGTGTATAACCCCGAGTATGGAATATATCCGGGCTTTCTTGTTTTGAACGCGATATACTGGCAGACATAGCTTATAAAGAAATTCTCGCACAGGTCGCCGAACCACTGGTTTTCTTCTTCGATCTCAAAGTAAAATGGAACCACACCCATATTTTTCTCAAAGATCAGATTGTACAGTCGCTGCATCAGTGCAGTCTTCCCGGTTTTTCTGCGGGACAGAATGGCCGTAC
This sequence comes from Desulfobacterales bacterium, assembly GCA_029934695.1. GTDB lineage: Bacteria > Desulfobacterota > Desulfobacteria > Desulfobacterales > 4be13 > JAOZLU01. Next base: position 2,201 of record JAOZLU010000336.1, read on the forward strand.
TCATGGAAATTTCTCTCTTTATCCCTTCAATCCAGTTCAGAAAGTAGTTGATTTCCTTTTTTCTGCCGGTGAAGAGTTCGGGATTGCCGATTTTTTCTTTCAGATAAGTTTTCATGATATCAGGAATTCAGGAATTGGGGGTTCTTATGTTCGTTTCAAAAATCTGCCCGAATGTAAAAAAAAGGGGCTGGAAAAGGGGGGCAGACTTCCGAAGTCTCACAACTTCGGAAGTCTTGTTGCTGCTTGTAAATTATTCTTCTTCGGGTCGTATGTCAAGGGAGTATTTCTGGATCGTCTCATCACTGCACGGTTTGGTCACCAAACTCAGCAGGATGAAAAAGATCACTCCGACAAAGACCCAGTAAAACTGGTGTGGCGTGATCCAGTCTTTATTCAGGAAAAAAAAGTGGGGTTTGCCGTGTACTGCTTTGGCGTACATCCAGGAAAAACAGGACAGGAACGTCATCACCAGGATGTTGACGATTGCCGCGGTCTTTGTCGCCCTTGTCCACCATATCCCGAAAATCAGGGGTGGTCCGCACGAACACAGGATAACGATAAATGCGGCACCTGAAATGTCCAGAACCAGAGCGGGGGGGCTGAACGAGAAAAGGGTGCATATTGCGATGACAACAATGGTCATCACACGGGTACACTGTACTGGTTTTTCTTCGGGCCATTTGCTTCCGAACACCTTTCCGAGAATATCCCGTCCCAGAAGGACATTCAGCACCATTGTCCAGCCTGCTGCTGTGGCCATGGCAATGGCAAGACCGCCTGCCGCTATTATAGCAAGAAGGAACGGTTTCTGGAACGCCTCAATCGCTGCGATCATGGAATAGTCAGTCACTGATGCGCCGGCAACGCCGTATTCGGTTTTCATGTGTACCAGAAGTTTCACCGCATTTGTAATGCCTTCTGTCTGCATCAGAGGATGCATTGTTTCAATCAGAACCCTTGCGCCGGTTCCGATGATAACCAGTCCCGCGTACATGGCTCCGCCCACAATAACTGCCCAGAAAACGCTCCGACGGGCAGCTTTGATGTCCTGGGTGGTGAAAAAGCGGACAACCGTGTAAGGCAGTGCGGAAAATCCGAAATGCCATGTAAAGAAAAAGCCGATAACTCCCGTCCACATGGACACAAAGACGTGGGATGCTTTTTCATTGACATAAGGCATATTGAAAAAATTGGCGTTGTTGGCCAGCACAGCATCTGTCAGCCCGTTCAGCCCGCCATAATTCCAGATCACATAGCCCGCTGCAATCACTGCGGCCACTGTCATGGTAATGCCCTGAAAAGCGGTCGAAAAGGTGGTCGCCACCATGCCGCCATAATAGATATAAGCCAGAACAACAGCGGCAGAGAGAATGACAGCCACGGTAAAATTGACTTTCAGAATCGCCAGAAGGAAAAGCGCTGTTCCGACAAGGGAAAGGATGACATAGGCAAAACCGCCGATAATCGTTGGGATTCCCGCTATAAGCCGCAGCCATTTGCTTTCATAGCGGTCTGCATAGTAATCAGTAAAAGATGTCGGCGCGTACTTCCGCAGGGGAGCCGCTGTCAGCAGGGTGGCAATGGGCATTCCACCGATAATTCCGACCAGGGCCCACCAGAAGGGGTAGCCGATGATGAAGATAAACGCGGGCAGTCCAAGAAAACTGGCAGGACTGAAATAGGTGGCAGCAAGTGCGGACCCGTTGACAAAAGGCCCAATTTTTCGGCCGGCAACGTAGAAATCAGCAGCATCCAGAGATGCTTTCCGGGATGTCCAGCCAATCCAGAACAATACAGCAAAATATGCAACCGCGCCAAGGATGACGATCGGATTAACTTCCATTTAAATTCCTCCTTAATGTAAAAAAATTATAAAGGATACGGATGAACTGCCCTTGGAATTTTCACGGGCGGAACATCATCATCTGTTGATCCTTAATTATCAGAATACGGGATTCAGGAACTCAGGAATGAAATTCCTCAATATCCCAATTATTTTTGTCCCAGTTTTTGTTCCAGTCTTTCTTCCCGTTTTTCTTCCATATAGAAATAAAGGAAAGAAACAATGATATTGATTATCCAGAGTCCGAAAATCCAGTTATAAATATAACACGCGGGAACGCCGAAGAGCTGCTTCAGCGGAAGCCCCGGGATCGTCATTTCAAGGAACATAAAGCCGAGACACCAGCCATACATGATGCACATTCCGACCCAGAATATTTTCGGCATACCTTTGAACATATCTTTGAACATATTGTACCTCCGTTTGTTTGTTGTCAGTTGTTCGCTGTCACGTTTCACCGTCCCTGGCAGTCATACAGAACCGTGTCAATGATCACTGAATTGTTTGTTCCATTCGTTGTTTCTCAGCTCAATCCTGCGGATTTTGCCGCTGATGGTTTTGGGCAGAGCGGTGACAAACTCAATTTTCCTGGGGTATTTGTACGGAGCAGTGACTTTCTTCATATAATCCTGAAGTTCTCTGATCAGTTCATCGCTTCCGGTGTAACCGGGCGCGGTAATGACAAAAGCCTTGACCACCTCCCCGCGGGTCTCGTCCGGACTTGAAATCACTGCGGATTCCGCAACTGCCGGATGTCCGAGCAATGCGCTTTCCACCTCAAAAGGCCCGATACGATATCCCGATGTCAGGATCACGTCATCAGCCCGTCCCACAAACCAGAAAAAGCCCTCTTCGTCCTGATAAGCCCTGTCGCCAGTCAGATACCAGTCGCCCCGATATGCTGAGGCGGTTCTGTCAGGTTCTTTCCAGTATTCCTTGAAAAGTCCCACAGGTCTTTCCGGTCTGACGCGGACAGCGATATCACCTTCTGTGTTGGATGGAAGGATGTTTCCTTCCTCATCAATGATTTGCAGATCAAAACCGGGTGCGGCTTTCCCCATGGAGCCGAAACGAGGCTCAAGACATGGGAAACTGGCGCACAGCAGGACCGTTTCGGTCTGACCATAGCCCTCACGAATGATGCATCCGGTGGCCTTTTTCCACGCGTCAATGATTTCAGAATCCAGAGGCTCACCTGCGCCCACGCAATGGCGAAGGCTGGGGAATTTGTACTGGCTCAGATCCTGCTGCACAAGCATTCTGTAGATGGTCGGAGTACCGCACATCGTGGTGACAGGATATTGGGAAAGCAGCTCCAGCGTTTTCACAGGATCAAAACGATCCGTGTGATGGATAAACTGGACAGCACCGCAATTCCAAGGACCGAAATAACTGCTCCAGGCTGCTTTTGCCCATCCGGTGTCACTCACATTCCAGTGCATGTCCTCCGGCCTCAGATTCAGCCAGTATCTGCCTGTGACCTGATGACCGATGGGATAAGACGAATGGGTGTGAAGTGCCATTTTGGGGAGTCCGACGGTGCCGGATGTAAAATAGAGAAGACAGTTGTCATCGCTCCTGGTTTTGGCGGTTTCAAAATCTTCTGATGCGTTGTTGACTTCATCAGTATAGAAAAGCCAGCCATCTCTCGGTTCGGTGATAACAATCCTGCTCTTCACAGAGGGGCATTGGTCCGCGATTTCATCAAATTTGGCGGCAATCTCATTATTGGTGATAATGCAGACGGCCTCAGATGTGTTGACGCGGTATTCAAGGTCCTTTGACGTCAACTGTGTGGTTCCGGGAGCAATCAGGGCACCCATACGGATACACGCGGTAAATGCTTCCCACCACTCCACATTGCTGGGCAGCACAACCATCACCACATCCCCTTTGCTGACACCTGTGGATGTCAGAAAATTTGCAAGCTTTTTGGATGCGTTGCTGAGTTCAAGAAATGTTTTCCTGACTTCAGTGCCCGCGTCATCAACCCACACCATGGCAAGCTTGTCCGGATCCTGGGCCCTTATGTCAATCACCTCTCCGGCAAAATTGAAATATTCAGGAACTTCCCATTTGAATTCTTCATACGTCTTATCATAATCGGTCATGTTATGAGTTCGACCCATTCTCTTCTCTCTCCTCATAAACAATTTGGCTGAAAAACATTGTTGTCTGCCTTACAGCCCATTTTAAAAATATAAAAAAAACAAACTTGGCAGAATTTGACATTCTGTACAATCCGATTCATATAAAAAAAAACAGTTTTTTAAATCCGGATTCTTACGCAAATTCTTGAATCTTTGTTTGAATTTTCCGAGTAAACACCTCCTTTCTCTATTGAAAAGTACAAAGTGAAAAGTTGAAAGTATGTTGCCGGACGGGTTTGTCTGCAAAATTTACAATAGCTTTTCACTCTCTGTCATAAGCAAAAAAACTGAACGAACGCTCAGTCATGCTTCAAAATCAGAACCACTTTATATATAAATTCAGATTTGTCAAACTTTTTTTTTATACTTCAGAAAGCACCATTTGAAACCGTTTTCTGCACTGCTAAGAAAGATGCATGAGCTAGGTGACGCTGAAGTCTTTGTTCACAAGCTTTTGCAGTTGTGACACCTGACAGAGCATCTTTCAGGATCATCCTTTTTCTTAAACTGTGGGGTTCAATATAATTATCGGGCTTTTACCCTGTTTCATATTTTTCCGTATCCTGAACATCATCAGAGTCTCAAAGCCGGCCCCGAAAAATTCAGCGTCTTCTGCTGATATGGCTCCGATTTCAGACAGTTGCCTCAGCCTGCCGAATGTGGAAGGCTCGCTGATCCTGTTTTTTATGGCAAATATCCGCATACCATTATAATATGCACGGAATCGGATTTTTTGAGATCAGTTCCATTTTTATGTTCCCTGCTTTTTCCTGTGACATAAGTACCCGGCCAAAAGTTTCCCGGGATTTTTTCCTGGGAAAACAGCTTTCATAAACCGCGGATGAACACGGATGAACGCGGATGAGTCCGCGGCAGACAGGCCGTCCGCGTTCATCCGCGGCTCACAACGGGAAAGTTGTTCCTCATATGCAGATACCTGAAAACATATGGCCAGTGACATAAGTTCTCAGGAAGCTGATGGGGAGTTTGTGCTGAAAATCATCTTTGACCATCTTATGCTGCGCGGTCAGGAGGCCTGAAAAATTTCATTCCGGAATTTTTCAGCCAGGGACATATTGTCCCATATCTGCTGAAAAGAATACTTTTTGTTAAAAAGACTTGTCAGAAATGAAAAAAATGCCTATTATTACCGGAAGTCTGACAACTGGAAGAGACACAGCTAAAAATGAAATATCTTCCGAACTGTCATCCCCGCGAAAGCGAAAATCCACTGTTGCATAATCAGTGACTTTGATATAATATTGAAATTTTATTTCCAGAATATTTCTGCTTCTGTTTTCTGTTGCCCGTCTCTGTGAAAACAGGATGAAAGAATTATTAAATAAAGAAAGTGGTTTTTAATTCAAATATTTTGAGGCAAACTATGAACATCCCTGA
>JAOZLU010000337.1 GCA_029934695.1 Desulfobacterales bacterium
GGGCTGGCAGAAAGCGGAGCCGTAGCCCGGGCGATTAAAGGGGTTTTTCTGACTGCCGGGCCTCTGACTAAGGAATTTGAGGAAAAATTTGCTCAGTATCTTGGTTGTAAAAGAGTGGTCGGCACTTACAGTTGCACAACAGCACTTTTTTTGTGTCTGAAAGCTATGGGAATCGGACATGGTGATGAGGTCATCACCACACCGATGACATTCATTGCCACCGCCAATGCCATTCTGGAAGCCGGGGCCGTGCCTGTTTTTGTGGATGTGGAAGAATCAACAGGCAATATAAATGCAGAACTGATTGAAAAGGCAGTCACGCCAAAAACAAAGGCTTTGATTGTGGTTCATCTTTACGGGCATTTATGTGATATGAAAAGAATCCGTGATATTGCATATCGTTATCACCTCCGTGTCATTGAAGATGCTGCCCATTGTATTGAAGGCGGGCGGGATGGAATACGCCCGGGTATGTTCAGTGATGCTGCCTGTTTCAGTTTCTACGCGACCAAAAATATGACCTCGGGTGAGGGAGGGGCAATCGCAACCAATAATAAATCACTGACAGAAAAATTATTGTTGCTGCGTTCCCATGGAATGAACAAGGAGGCGGCTGAACGCTATACAGGAAAATATCAGCACTGGGACATGGTATGCATGGGGTATAAGGGAAATATGTTTGATATTCAGGCTGCATTGCTTCTGCCCCAGATTCCTGAGTTGGAAAAAAAATTGAAAAAACGACAGGAGATTTCCAACAGATATATAGCTGCTTTAAGTGGTACAGATGGTATTGATTTTCCCGGCACCGTCTCAGGGGCAAAACATGCGCGCCATCTTTTTACTGTGTGGGTAAATCCTGATAAACGGGATCAGATTCTGAATGCCCTTGGGGAAGAGGGGATCGGGGTGGCTGTCAATTACCGTCCTGTTCATCTTCTGACATATTACCGGCAGACTTTCGGCTATAAGCCTGGGGATTTCCCAATGGCTGAAATGATAGGAAAAAAAACGATTTCTTTGCCCATATATCCGAGTATGGGGGAAGATGCTGTTACAAGGGTCATCAAAGTTGCCGGGGTCACATTTGAAAACTACAGAAAAAGTTGAAAGTAACTCTGAGATTGTTCAGCGGGAACTGCTGAGCCGGAAAATACCTGTATCAGTAATTTCAGCCGGTTATGAAAATTTACATCTGTCGTGTCAACGTAGTTGTTATGCGTGAATTAAGGATACTTTTTTTTAAAAATAAAAATTGTTGAAAAAAAACTTGACTTCTATAAAAACTTAAACTAAAAACAGAGGCTATTAAGATATGTATATAAAATATGAGCAAGTCAGGGAACGCCTGACTTATTTCTTTCATGCTTTAATTTAAAGTTGACAATCAATCAAAAAAACTTAGATTCTATTTGATTTACTGGAACCAGGCATGTAAAGAAAACTCTTATCAGGTTAAAAGTTAAGAAATGAGAAAGGGGGTGTAAAGGAAGGGAAAAGATGCGGGGATTTTCTTCAAATTTCATGGGGAATGAAATTTGGAGGGCTTGGGACTTGGGAAAAATAAATATTTAATAATTTAGTTTTCTATGTCCTTGTATGTGTTTATTAGGTTAATAGGTTAAGTTGTGCAATGAAGAATTGCAGAAAGTTAATTTTAAGGAGAAAATAATGATAAGAAAATTTTGGATCGTACTGATAGCAATAACTCTGGCTCTGCCTTTGGTATGTGGGCAGGCAGGAGCAGCAGTTGAGGTTGCAAAAGGCGGAATTGGTGATGTGCTTTTGTTTCCTGTCTATGATGTCAGAGACACAGGATCGGGTATCACATCGGACAGTCGGGGAGATGGATGGCATAACTATTTCACGATTTCAAATACGTCGGGCCAATGGACTGCTTTTCATTTGCGTCTTCGGAGTTGGAGAAATTGCATAGAAGTTTATGACCATGTTGTTCTTCTCTCACCTTACGATGTTTTTTGGTTTACTGTCGGGTATGATGAGGACAATGACAGAGCTTTCATCAGTAGCAGTGATACAGAGACATTGTTCAATTCAGGGATTGTTGAGAATGAGGATATAGTTTATACGCAATACAAGTCAGATGAACCAGGTTCTGGCATAAAGGTGGAATGGAATGCCGATCATAGCAGCGTGGGGTGGCGTTCTGATTTGCAATATAGCCTTCTTGAAGAATGTGGATTTACCACTAATCTTCAAGAGGAGTTGAAAGTCGGACATGTTGAGGTAATCGGACTATGGCAGTTGGAAGTTCCAGTAGGACGAATATTAGGTGTTCCCCTCCCAAATGGCACCGAAGATGTCCACGACCTAGGTTATGTCGTAAGAGATGTTGACAATAATGGTATCATTAACATTTTCGATGTTCTTGATGCTTTATACTATGAAGGTGAACTTCCAGCTAATACTCTTGCTCCTCCTTTTGCAAATGAGCTGAGGAGCGGAAATCCCATACCTTCTGGGCAATATCCTGGCTGGACTTTGGGTTGTGAGGACGATAATGGTCTTGCAGGATGGACAGGGAATGGGGAATTCGTAAGAATCAAAGGTATTGACATTGAACCTCTGCCGACCTTCCTTGAAACTACCACTCAGCCAGGCTACCAGCTAACACGCCATGGTTTGGATTGTGGAAATGTGCTGACCGGCGCCTTTGAAATGGGTGATCCTTCTAATGGTCGCTATGAATTGGGAAATGCTGTTGCTTTGATGAATTTCAGGACCAACTATAGTGACTTGCCTGAGGAGCGTCAAGATCCTGATAATGCTGCTTACATAGCCCCTGCTAACTTCCACAGAGATCAATATCGTGAAGGAGCAATACTCTTTCCTAACAGTGCTCATCCTGGATATCGAGGATCTGTTGTTTACCATGCGCCTGCTTATTATCTGCAGACAGACTGGGCAACAACGCTTGGCCCCGGCCTGAGGGATGGTGACCATGATTGGACTGTGAATATTAATGCGCTCAGTGCGGTTGGCACCTGTACCTTAAATCATAGCATCAATGACATCTGGAGTTTGGATGAAGTTGAGGATGCTTTGGCGAAAACTGAGATCTGGTACCAATACTTCAATAATGAGCCTTTTCCTGGTGCTGGCGAGATGAATACCGATGTGGTTCTGACTTTCCCCACCAAATACAATCATTATTTCTTTCAGAATTGGCCATGGAATCATGGTGGCAACTCACAGGGTTTTTATGGATTGATAAAGAATTTTCGTGGAAGTATCAGAACCAGGTTAGTAGCTCTGAATCATGGTCCGATAGATGCTTTTTCCCAATTGTGGAATACAGAGCAGTTGACACCGCCATCTCCGGACGTGGACGATCCGCGCTATGGGGCATCTCCAGGCACATCAAGTTGGCCTGACATAGTGGCAGACACTCAGATTCCGTATGAAGTCAATATACTCAGGGTGGGTGCAGCAAGAAATGTTGCTGCTGACCAAAACACTGTCGCAGAGTGCAATGGCCTGTTGGAGATTGATGGAACCAATCCATCCTTAACCTCGGAACAGGTAGCAAGCTTGAATCAGGGACACTTCAATATCAGACAATTTGCGTTGACTAACGGTAGTCGAAATTTTTGCTTCAGGGCTGGTGATAACACTGATTATGTCGGTGCCTACAGATTGCCACCTATTGGAGTAGTAATCTTCCAGCATCAGATCGGCGGAGAAGCTACAGTGAGGTCGGCTCTGAATGAATGGCACTATAAATAATAAATAACAATATTTGACATCCTTCAAAAATAGCCAATCTGATTTTGCAGATTCGGACTTCAGATTTTATGAACGCAAAAAGTGCGAGCTGGCAGGCATAAGAAGGGTGTCCAATATTTGGTTTATTTATCAGCAAAAAAAGGCGAATCATGTGCATGATTCGCCTTTACAGTTTTCTGGGACAAGAAACCCGGGTTTGAAAAAAAAGCCGGATTTCTTTGCCTGGCTTATGAAGAAGTTTTTATATTCCTCTTAGGGGATTTGAATTGATGGTACCAATTGTTGTCGCAGAGTTGCCAATATTCTGTGATAGTCTGGGTAAGCCCTTCTTTTGGCATATAAATGCCTAAGATATAATAATTTATTTCCAACGAAACACTGGCCAAATCTCCTTCAGTGGCAACGGACTGGACAGTCGCTTTTCGCCACCCCATACCACCTACAAACCATTTTATATAATCATTCGGACTAACTTTTTCCCGAAATTCCGGATGCTCGTAAGGGTAGCATTTGACAAACTCCCTTTCGATCCTGTACTGCCAATATTCATTGATCCGATCCTCTAATTGTTCTGGTGATTTGATTGTTTCAGACTCCTCCTCAGATGGCTTCGCGCTCATTTCAGACTTTTCAGATGGCTTTGGGGCGCTCGTTTCAGACTCCTCAGATGGCTTCGCACTCATTTCACCTGTCAGTGTGTTGATATAACCGATAACAAACAGCACCAGCACAATTGAACAGAAAATTCCCAGCCTTTTAAAAAACATAAATTCACTCCTTATCTTTAGTTTGTCAGATTAAGTGCCTGCCCATGAAATATAAGCAGGATACCAAAATTATCAATTGCCAATGATAAGAATAATGTGTATAAATTGACAAATGTCAAACATCTGTCACCAAAATCTGATTTATAAAGGAACTTTGGACATTTCTCAATTGCTTAATTCGGACGGCTTCAAAATCATCATACTTTCCCTGGTGTTAACGCTTGCATCGTTTCTGATTCAGGGAAATATCGGAATCTCCCTGGGCGATGAGGGTTTCCTCTGGTATGGAACAATACAGACCGCTCTTGGCAAAATACCGCTCAGGGATTTCCAGTCATACGATCCGGGCCGTTATTACTGGTGTGCAGCATGGTCGGCACTGCTTGGTCCCGGAATTATGTCGTTAAGATTATCAGTGGCGATCTTCCAGTTTGCAGGACTCTGCTTTGGCCTGTTGACACTTCGCAGGATCATTCGTTCCTGGGTGATGCTGTCCCTCTCCGGCTTCCTGCTGCTTATCTGGATGCATCCCCGACACAAGTTCTTTGAACCGAGCATTGCAATGGGGGCCGTATATTTTGCAGTTCGCCTCATTGAAAATCCGTCTCTCAGACAGCATTATATCTCAGGGATATTTGTGGGGATAGCCGCTTTTTTCGGACGTAATCTCGGGGGATACAGCTTTTTATCTTTTTTTCTTTTAATAATATTTATTTGGTATAGAAATACAGCTATTGAACTTGGTAAGGACTTACTTGAAAAATACAATATCCATGGCAAATCCTTACCAAGCTCAATCTCTATAGTTTTTAAAAGGCTTTATAAAAGAAAGGTGAATCCGGGAAAGCGGATAAGCTCATGGCTGGCCGGAATTGTCACAGGCTACCTCCCCATGATCATAATGATGATCCTGATACCGGGATTTTTTGACAGTGTCATGGACATGATATTCGTTATCCTGCGATTTGGGCATACCAATATGCCGATTCCAATACCCTGGCCTTGGTGTTTTGACTATTCACAAATGAGTATGATGGAAAGTTTGAGAAAGTTCCTTGCAGGGACGTTCTATATCTTTTTGCCACTGTTTTACCTGGTAATATCTGTAAATATTCTGACGACCGCAAATGATTTAAAGCACAATACAGTATTTATTGCAGTTTTGTTTGTCGGCCTCATATTCATGCACTATCCTTTTTCATGTGCGGATTTTCCACACATTACACAATCAGTTCACCCTTTTATCATCGGATTATTGTCTCTTCCTTATATTTTCAACTATAACAAAATTTTAAGATACGGACTGTTCGGAGTCATTTTTATCATAACATTCATTTTGGCGGGTTTTATACAACCCTATTATCAGAAAACAATCGCCCAGCAACATGAGTTTGTTTCATATAATATTGCAGGTGATACGCTTTGGATAAAAAAATCCTCAGCCAATTTAATTGATACAGTTCAACAGGTAAATAAACAAAAAGTGCAGGAAAACGAGGGACTCTTTCTTGTTCCCGGATGGTCAACCTTTTATCCGATTTTGCAGAGAGACGCCCCGTTGTGGAATATTTACTTTATTATACCTGAGACAGACGAAAGACAGGAGGAAATGATAAAAGAACTTATCACAGAAAACGTCAATTGGGTGATATTGGGCGACGTGCCTTTTGGTGACTTGGATATCCTGCGTTTTAAAAATACGCATCAGATTTTATGGCGGCATTTCATGGACAATTTCAAACCTGTTCCGACAAAAGGACTTCCAGACAATTATCAGTTACTGCATCGGAAGCCGGGGCAGATCCGGTGAAAAATCTGTCATACTTAATGAATTGAGTCCCATTTGTCTTGGTTAGCTGTTATCCTTACTAAATTCAATCCCTGTAGTTATCAAAATGACAAGGACAAAATTGATGAGACATCTGAAAAATGTTCAGCAGCAGATAATCAGAAAATTTTTCATGCTTTTTGGCAGCCTGAAAAATAATGCGCCTGAAAAAATTATAAATATAAGATTCTATACAGATTTTAATATTTGCAACTATTCATGCCCGTATTGCATAGCAGGCCAGAATGATAAACAAAATATGACAACCAGATGGGATTCTGCAAATCTCGACCAGATTATTCAGAACCTGACATATCTGCCATATAAGATAAATGTGAGAATAGGTGTCAAAGGAGAATTCTTCCTCAGCAAGAAACTGACGGAGGGCGCTAGGCTTCTCTCTTTGGCTGACAATGTCCATTCGGTCAATTTGATCACAAACCTCAGTTTCTCATACAAACAGTATGAAAATTTTCTCCACGGCTTTGACCATAGCAAAACATCAATTGTGGCAAGTTATCATCCATCGGAAATTAAAGATAAAGAAAAGTGGATTCAGGTAGCCTGCCATATAAAAAAAAGATATGATTTTGCCGTTGTGCTGGTAGGATATCCACCTTTTATAAAGGACTTGTTGAAAATTAAAAAAGAGCTTACAGGATACGGAATTGAAGTGTTTGTGCAGGGATTTATCGGAAATTATAATGGCCGTGAATACCCGGGAGCTTACACAGTTGAAGAAAAGAAACTGTTACGTAAAGTTTTTTATTCAAGACATGATTATGAGTTTTTTGCGGAATCAAAAAAACCCGGATTATGCAATGCAGGATACCGAAGTTTTTATGTTGATATGACCGGGATGGTCCGACCGTGCGGCATGGGGGCACTTTCACCCGTAATCGGCAACCTGCTGTCGAATCCGGAGATCAAACCATGGGACGGACCAAGACCCTGTATGTATGATGCCTGTTTGTGTGATACCGAAAATATAAACACTGTCATTTTTGAGCAGCATTACAGACAGACAGGAATAAACCAGCATAAATATATTTATCGCTTTAAAAATGAAGCAGAAAAATTTCCCCAGATGGATGAGTGGAAAATTAATTATTGAAAGATGGAAACGGGGGCATCTCATTGCTACAAATATGCCGTCCCTGCGGACTCGGGAACACGGGCAAATTAAGACTATGAAAATATTGTTTAAAAATATCGGCCCCGTTGGCAAAGC
>JAOZLU010000025.1:0-7063 GCA_029934695.1 Desulfobacterales bacterium
AAACATCAAACATCAAACATCAAACATCAAACATCAAACATCAAACATCAAATCCTACATCACCAGATGCCCCAGCCCCTTGCTCCTCAGAAACTGTGGATACAGTCCATAAGCCGGTTTCAAAACTGGCAGAAGTTTGACGGTTTTGGGCACATTCCCTTTGGCAGAAACCTGTCGGCGCGTCAGTGCGGAGACGAGATTGGCCTTGCCATGCCAGAATTTATGGGCAAAATCCGCATTCATGGTCATGGTGACTTCGGGCCTGCCCTCAAACGCCCCTTTATGGATGAGCAACTCCTCTCCTGTGGCATCAATAGTGATCACGGCATCCGGGTTTTTATAAACAAACTGAATGCACAGATTGGTTTTTTTCAATGCCGGGCCGATCTCGGGGTCATTTTTCAATTGCTCATAGAAATCAACAAGGACACTGTAAAGCATCTCGGTATCTTTGAAAATATCTTTCATTTCCTTTGCCGAGGACTTCATCGCCGAAGGCCGGAGGTCTTCTTCCGTGACAGGCAACGGTTCTGCTTTTGCGTCGTAAAGTTTTCGGATGATTTTAATCACTCCATCCCGTTCAGGTTCTTTGGGATTGTACAGCATGGAGCCATCTTCCATGGCCGTGTCGGCGACCTGATCCAGTTTGCCCAGTCCGTCATCAATCCCCGCATCTTTCAGGTTGAGCGGCATTTTTGTCAGGAATGCCAGTTGACGGTTTAAGCTTCGGACTTTTTCCACCCCGGCCCACGCGGCCTTTTTTCTGACCCATTGGTCAATAAAATTTAAATTGCCGATGGCCTTTGCCGCGGCCCCTCTTGCCTTGAATGATTTTGTATCAAACCAGGCCCGGGCAAGTTCCACAGGGGAGGACTGACATGCGGAATCGCCCAGGGTGCCGGATTTCAGCAAACTCTGTCCCTCATTGACCAACTGGGGAAATGTGATGCCCATTGCCATGGCGATATCCGCGAACCGCTCTGTTTCACACTCCAGGTTATATGCCATGACTTCCGGCAGTACCAGGGCGTTGGCCAGCCCATGGGGAATATGATAGACCCCGCCCAGGGCATGGGAAATGCCATGAGCCATGCCCACCATGGAATGAGAAAACGCCACCCCTGCCAGGAAACTCCCTGCAAGCATGGCCCCGCGGGCCTGCAAATCATCCGGGTGTGCGCAGGCTTGGAGGATATTGCCGCTGATCAGCCGAATGGCATGAAGGGCCAGGCCATCGGAAGCCGGGGACCATTCCTTATCCACATACGCTTCAATCGCGTGGGTCAGGGCATCCATCCCGGTTCCGGCCGTCAGTCCGCCTGGCATGGAAGCCGTGACTTCAGGATCAAGAATCGCCATTTTCGGCAAAAACTGTTCTTCGGCAAATGGCAGTTTCACATCATTGTCCGGGTCCGCAATCACGGCGACTTTGGTGACTTCCGAGCCGGTTCCCGCAGTGGTGGGGATAAATATCGTGGGCAGCAGTTCCTCATTGCTGTCCAGCAGATACGCACCCTGATGGTCTTCCAGCCTGCCTCCTTTGGTCAGAAGGATATTGGCGACTTTGGCCGTGTCAATGACACTCCCGCCGCCGATGGCGACGATCATGTCACAGGTGTTCTTCCGGGCAAGATCAGCGCAGCTTTCAACAGTTTTGACAGTGGAATTGGGGGGAACATCATCATACATGCAGACGATTTCAATATTGGTATTTTCAAAACCGTTCTTCACCTTATCCACAGGACCGGCCTTGACCAGAATGGTGTCAGTGACCAGAATGGCCCTGCGTTTGCCAAAATGTTTGACAGAATTACCAATGTTATTCAAAATTCCGATGCCATACACAACTTTCGTGGGAAGCGTGAATTCAAAATATTCAGGCAGCATGGGGGTTTCCTTTCTTCAGTAAATTAGATTTGACAATTATAACGAATTCAGATAAAGCTTTCAATATAATCTTTGTCAGTCTGGACAATCTTTTTGACTCGCAAAGCAGGCTTTGTAATCCGGCCAAGCTTGTAAAATCAGGATATTCGGCATGGCCTGAATCAACCCTGAAACAGATCATCAGTGATGATAAAAATTGTCCCTCTTCAGGTAGTCAAAATTATTTTGCGAGAGAACCATTTTGTGACAGAAACGATTTGCAAAATCGTTTTACTCCCGGAACTTCCCTGAATTCATTATAACCAACTTTAATTAAACTCCAGACAATTTTTAATAATCTGCAACTTAACCATCAGATTGAAAAAAGGCAAGCACTTTCTGAAAAATCAAATATATATTTGCTGAAAGCTGTCTTTTGCAAAAATTAACTATTGACTTTAAATACAATAAGATGTTAACAACATTCTGATTATGACGGAGTCTGTGAATGTGCCCTGACAATCACAGAGAACCGCACTCTGTGGTTTCTCTGCGGCTCTCTGTGATTTTTGAGGGATGCTTTCTGATTCAGGCTCCCCTGAATCCGTTATAATCAGAAACATTCATTATCAGTCATCGGCAAACATTTCGGACGGGGTTGCAAACCCCGTCCGGCAACGAGAATCCGTTATAATCAGAAACATTCATTATCAGTCATCGGCAAACATTTCGGACGGGGTTGCAAACCCCGTCCGGCAACGAGAATCCGTTATAATCAGAAACATTCATTATCAGTCATCGGCAAACATTTCGGACGGGGTTGCAAACCCCGTCCGGCAACGAGAATCCGTTATAATCAGAAACATTCATTATCAGTCATCGGCAAACATTTCGGACGGGGTTGCAAACCCCGTCCGGCAACGAGAATCCGTTATAATCAGAAACATTCATTATCAGTCATCGGCAAACATTTCGGACGGGGTTGCAAACCCCCGTCCGGCAACGAGAATCCTTGGACGGAACCCTCGGCAATGTTTATTTTCAAGAAATGAGTGTATCCTCATTGTGGGAGAGAAATCCGGCTTTTTTCGTTCCCGTTTTCCCGCAATGACGCATGAAGGTGGGAGATAGACAAAAAAATACAAATTGATATGAGGTTGTTATGAAGAATATAATACCCCTTGTCATTGCCACACGAAACAAGGGCAAAACAGTTGAGATAAAAGAACTTTTAAAAAACTTTCCCGTTGAAATCAGAAATCTGGATGATTTCGGCCCCATTCCTGAAGTGGAAGAGGACGGGGACACCTTTGATGAAAACGCTTACAAAAAAGCGAGTTTTGCAGCCAAAGTCCTGGGATTTCCCGCGTTGGCTGATGATTCAGGGCTTTTGGTGGAATCGCTTGATGGCGCACCCGGGGTTTATTCTGCGCGCTATGCCGGGAAAAATGCGACAGATGAACAGCGATACGCCAGAATATTGCAGGAATTACAGGGGGAAACCAACCGGAACGCCGCGTTTGAATGTGTCCTTTCCATTGCAGTTCCCACAGGCCCGGCCCTGACTTACGAGGCCCGCTGTGAGGGGGTGATCACCCAAGTGCCTTCCGGGGCAAACGGATTCGGATATGATCCGATTTTTTATTATCCGCCGCTTCAAAAGACCTTTGCAGAACTGACACGGGAAGAGAAAAACTGTGTCAGCCACAGAGGAAAGGCGTTCAGAGAGCTTCAGGACGAATTTGACAAGGTGTTGGTCTGGATTCGTCAGAATATGCCGATTCAGGAAAGATTCGCGTGCGAGCATGAAAAATGATTCTGATTATAACGTCTTTTGGGGAGGCAGCGGATTCCGGGTCAGAAATGATAAGAATCCTGCCAATTCTTATCATTTTGCCCGGTATGACACAGTGCCATTCCGGGTAAAATCGGAATCCACTCTCCCAAAGACATTATAATCAGAGACATTTTAAGCAGTCCGCTATTCATTAGCCAATAAACTTCAGAGAGGGAACAATTTATGTTAGAGACAAAAAAAGGAATTGATATTCTGATTGAAGTCGGAGGAATCACAACTGCCGAGGCCGTAACCCAGCTTCTTGAAAAGAAGTTGGACACAGCGCATCTGTCAAGACTGGGACAGATAAAAAATTCTGAGATCATTCTTAAAATTGCAAATGCAATCGTGCTATGCGAACCGGAAACCGTTTATATCAATACCGGTTCTGAGGAAGACAAACAGTTTATCAGGGATCTGGCGTTAAAAAACGGGGAAGAAGCCAAACTTCCCATAGATGGCCACACGATCCATTATGACCTGAAAGATGAACAGGGCCGGATTATTGACCGCACCTTCTATATCGCCAATGAGGGTGAAAATGTGAACTCCCTGGCGAACAAACTGCTCAGAGCCGATGCCCTTGTGGAAGTCCGGGGGAAGATGACGGGAATTATGCGCGGCAGGACCATGATCGTCGGGTTTTATATGCGGGGGCCTGTGGGATCGCCTGTGTCAAACCCGGCGTTGGAGATCACCAGTTCAGCGTATGTGGCTCACAGTGCGGAAATTCTTTATCGGAACGCATTTTCCGCGTATGACAAAGAAGTGGAACGGGCAGGCCATTTTTACACCAATATCCACAGCGAAGGCCTGAACAGAACCGAGGACCTGCCCAACGCACGGGTGTTTATGGATCGGAGCCACCGAACCACATACAGCATGTATTGCACTTATGCCGGCAATACGCTGCTGCTGAAAAAAGGGAATCATCGCTTTTCCGTTGACAAGGCGGTATATGAGAACCGGGGAAAAGAGTTGTCCGAACACATGTTTATCACAGGGGTCAAGGGGCCTGGCGGACGGGTCACCTGGTGCGCGGGGGCCGCGCCCAGCGGATGCGGAAAGACAACCACCGCTATGGCAGGGGATTATTTTATCGGTGACGATCTCGCACAGATGTGGATTGCAGAGGACGGCAGCATCCGCTCTGTGAATCCCGAATGCGGCATATTCGGGATTGTGGAGGATGTGAACTGGGATGGAGATCCCAAGCTCATGGAGGTGCTTAGGAATCCCGGGGCCGAAGTGATATGGTCCAATGTGCTGATTGACGAAAACAGTGTTCCCCAGTGGACCGGAAATGGCGAGAAATTGCCGCTCAAAGGGAAAAATTTCCAGGGAGAATGGAAGCAGGGCATGAAGGACGGAAACGGGAAACCGGTCCCCATCTCCCACCCCAATGCCCGATGCACCTTGGCCTCGACAGAGATGTCAAACTACTCCGAGATGGCCGAAAACCCCGAGGGAGCAGAAACCAGGGTGATCACATACAGCGGCAGGGACAGCGATACCATGCCGCCGATCCGGGTCGGGAAAAATCCGGATCATGGGATCGTCATCGGTGCCTGCATCGTATCTGCGGCAACAGCGACAGAAGTCGGTGCGACAGGTGTCAAACGGGCTCCCTGGGCAAATGCACCGTTTATTCCCGGATCACTGGGGGGATACATGAAAGCCCAGTTTCAGTTCTTCAACAGTGAGAATATCTCAAAAGAGAAGTGCCCCATCATGGCGGGCCTGAACTATTTCCTGACCCACGAGGCCCGGGGCAGCGATTCCAAGAAGCTTCTCGGAGAAAAAAAAGATGTAAAAGCGTGGATGGCGTGGCTGGAGAGAAGAGCGCATAATGAATTGGATGCGATTGAAAGTCCAATCGGGTATCTGCCCAAGTTTGAAGACCTCAAACAGTTGTTTAAGACGATCATTGACAAGGACTATTCTCAGGAACTGTATGTGAAGCAGTTTTCTCTGTATATTGATAAAATTGTCGCCCGGATTGACTTGCAGGAGGACGCGTACAGCAAAGAGGCGAATATTCCTGATCAACTGTTTGAGGTGCTGAAAGAGCAGCGGGAAGGGCTGATGGCGATCAGAGAGAAATATGGGCCGGTTGTGACGCCGGCTCAGTTGGAAGCGTTTAATAAAAATCAGCAGATCGAAAATTTTTAATTCGCCCTTGTAACTACAGGGATTGGGTTTAGTAAGGATTTATAATACCAAATTAAATCCCTGTGGTTCCCGGCGAATCGGAATATCCGGAAATTTTTTATCTGCCGGAACATCAGGAATGAGAGGTGCCATAATGACTACAATGCTGAAAGCAGAGGTGTCTGTGATTCCGGGGGACCGCCCGGGGTGGATTCCTCCGGACATTCTTTACGACTGGGATATATGCCCTTACGCCTATCAGACAGAGGAGGAACTTATGCCCGCAGGAGGACCGCACGGACGATTACTGGCTTATATCATGGAAATCTTACGGGATTTTATTGAATCAAAAAAACTGATGCTGCTGATAGATACGTTCATGCTCTATCGGGATTATCAGGGTGTGAAACAGCGTGTCGCACCGGATCTGCTGCTGATGCCGTTCCGGTCAGATGAGCCCTCGGCTTATGATCTGGATACCGAACCGCCGCCGCTCCTTGTGGCAGAGCTGACTTCTCCCAAGAGCCATGTGAAGGATATGGAAGAGAATGTTTCCTTTTATAATGCTCTGGGAATTTCCGCGTATCTTGCCATAGATGCGATCACGCCCGATGCAGAACCTCGTAAGCAGATCGGTCTGTATCTGTGGAGAAGTGTCGGAAACCAGGTCCGCCGGGTGAGACCCGATATGGAGGGTTATCTGCCGCTGCCGGAGATGGGACTCAGGGTGAAGGTGCTGGGACGGAGATTCATTTTTTCGGATATAGCCACCGGGGAAATATTAAAGGATTCAGGTGAACTGCGGCAGTGGGCTGAAGAGCAGCAGCAGCAGGCTGAAGAACTGCAGGAACGGCTTGAGACAGAACAGCAACGGGCTGAGGCAGAACGGCAGCAGGCTGAAGAACTGCAGGAACGGCTTGAGACAGAACAGCAACGGGCTGAAATGGCTGAAAAAAATGCAAGGCGGCTGGCGGAGCAACTTCGGGCAATGGGAATTGAACCCTCATTTTCCGGCTGAGAATCCGAGATCAGTTTCAGAACTGTGAACTGACAAACTTTATGTTAAAAGCTCTATAACTACAGGGATTGGGTTTAGTAAGGATTTATAATCCTTACTAAATTAAATAATCCTTACTAAATTAAATCCCTGTAGTTATCCGGAAATTTTTTATCTGCCGGAACATCAGGAATGAGAGGTGCCATAATGAC
>JAOZLU010000025.1:7163-11729 GCA_029934695.1 Desulfobacterales bacterium
GGCAGCAGGCTGAAGATCTGCAGGAACGGCTTGAGACAGAACAGCAACGGGCTGAGGCAGAACGGCAACGGGCTGAAGAGCAGCAGGAACGGGCTGAAACAGAACGGCAACGGGCTGAGACAGAACGGCAACGGGCTGAAGAGCAGCAGGAACGGGCTGAAACAGAACGGCAACGGGCTGAAATGGCTGAAAAAAATGCAAGGCGGCTGGTGGAGCAACTGCGGGCAATGGGAATTGAACCCTCATTTTCCAGCTGAGGAATCCTATATCTCTGCATTCCCATGCAAAGCGTGGGAACGGGATGAAGCGTGGGAATGAGATGAGAGATGAATTATCATAAAAGAGGAGACAAAAATGCCTATTCAGAACATGGAGGGACTGAAACATAAAACTATTCCTGTTATCTTTTTAATTGATACTTCGGGAAGCATGGATGGGTTAGGAATAACCCAGGTCAACGTCAATCTGAAAGAGTATATCGAGGATCTGAAGACAGACCCACAAACAAAAGAAGCGGTTCAGGTCACAATTGTGACATTTAACTCATCAGCTAGTATAATCAAAAATTTTGAACCGATTGCAATGCTTGTTCCGCCTGTATTAACAGCCGATGCCACTACTGATTTGGCATTGGGCTTATGTAAACTTATGGAGGTCATCCAAGAAAAATCTGACTATATCCGGGCAAATTGTAAGCGCCCATTGCTTATTTTCATGTCTGACGGCAATCCGGATCCTGGTTGCAAATGGAAACCGGAGCTTGACAATATGAATGCGGATTACATTATGAAACGGGCTGTCCGTGTCGCTTTGGGGGCAGGGAATAATATTAATGACAGCACATTGGAGGCTTTTATTTTGAACAAGGAAACAGACCGTGCTGTCAAAGTTGCTGATGTGCAGGATTTACGTGAATTTTTCAAATATCTGCAGACAATTACAAGAGAAATGATTTCAAACAAACCTTTAAGCACACCGCTTCAGGCCGGTGTTGACAGTGTGGAGCTTGTCAATCCTTAAAAATGGGAACAAAACAAAAAATTTACGATAATACAGGATCGCTTTCCGTGATTTCCTGTTCATATCCCGGCTCTGCCCATGTTAACATGCAACTGCCAAACCAGGATCATTCTGCGTATCAGGTAAAAGATGGCAGATTGTTTTTGGCGGTCAGTGATGGTCTGGGCAGTTGCAGATATGCCAATATCGGTTCAAAATGGGCTGCGGACCAGATTACAAAAAAAATGATGAAGCATTTTGAAGCCGGCAGTTCTTCAGGCGAAAGAGATTTCAAACCTGTTTTTGTCAGATGTATGACGGAAATACGGGATGAACTGGAAAAAGCAGCTCAGATGTCACAAGTTGAACCTGAAAACAGCAATATCTCAAAAAAAGATTTTGCAGCGACCCTGCTTTTTGCCCTGACAGATGAAAGCAACCTTTTTTGCGCTCAAATCGGAGATGGCGGAATTTACCTGGTTTGTGAATCTGAAGTTCAGCAGCTTTTTGAGCCGGCAAAAGGTGAGTTTTCCAATATCACTGTCCCAATCACCCATGACCAGTGGAAAGACTATCTCAGCATAAAACTCCTTGAACTTCCGGAAGATGCTCTGTTTCTCTGTCTGATGACTGATGGTTTTTCCGACTACATTGTTCAGCCGGAATCTTTTTTCCAAAGAATTGCCGCGGAAATCAGACAGAGGACAGTGAATGAATTTGAGCAGTGGTTGGACGATTTAAACGAATTTTATGAATCAAAAGGATTCAGCGATGATGATAAGACTATGTCATTGATTTTTTTCAGAGAACTTTTCAAGAAGCAGGTTAAATGAAGATCGGAGACAGAATCAGAGACCTCTCAGGCACGGAGTATGTTTTGGAGCAGGCATACAATGCAGGGGTGCAGGCAGAAGCGTTCAGAGCAAGACGTGCGTCCGGCAATACACAGGAGCGGCTGGCTGTAAAAATCTATAAGAATCCCGAGAAAGACAGAATTAAACGGTTGAATCGGATTATTGCCAGTACCCGGAATGTGAATAAGGGATTACCTGCAAGGACATTATGTTTTCCTGTCAGCATCATTCAGAACCGCTATGCTGAAGGGGTGGTGATGCCGCATACACCAGAGAATTCAATCCAAATGTCCGAACTTTTTGAAACACCTCAGGAACTTCCGGCATCGCCAAAAGCATTTGAGGCTGTGACAAAGGGAAGAGTCCAGTATAAAACTTTGCTTCTCAATGCCTTTCATCTGGCAAGAGCTACGGAACGGCTATATCGCAACGGGTTTGCTCACTGCGATTTCTCAATCAGCAACGTCTTTATTCATCGGACAAATGGCAGTGTCTCTGTTATAGATGCTGACAATCTTGCAGTTGAAGGCTTTCTCCCGGCCAAGGTCAGCGGGACATCCGGTTATATGGCGCCTGAACTCGAATCAGGTCAGAAAAAAGCACCTGATCATGAAACTGATGCTCATTCTCTCGCTGTCCTGATTTTCAATCTGCTGGTGTTCCGACATCCGCTGGTAGGCAGTGATATGAATGTGGATTTTGCAGACGATCCTTTTGGCAAAAATGCACTTTACACAGATCACCCTGCGAATATGTCTAATCGTTTTCGGGGAGGGTTTGACCTTGGAGATTTGCCGCAGGACATTCAGAGTCTGTTTTATTCTGCTTTTGTTGAAGGTTTGCATGACCCGCAAGACAGGCCAAGTGCGACAAAATGGATATCACCTCTGTGGAATGCGATTGAATTGCTTTATACCTGTGAAAAATGCCGACAGACAACATTTTTTACTCATCAGACATCTGCCAGGTGTCTGTTCTGTGAGCATCAGAATAAAAGATTTTTTGCGCTGCTGAAGTTCAGTAACGGATTTGTCAAGGTTGTTGAAGCTGACAGCATACTATATCCGCATCATTTTTTCGGAAACGTGCGTCAATACGATTTGTCTGAAAAATTGGCAGATTTTAAAATTCATAAAAGCGGGCATTTTATTTTTGCCAATCGCAGTAATTATGATATTAAAGCGGAGTTTGTTACGGGGGCAGCGAAAACAATTTCATTAAACAAAGGATGTGCTTTATCCCAAGTGAAAAGGATTTATTTTTCTGACAATATTTACGCGGACATCGAAACTTTTTTTAAAATGATATGAGATGATTATTTTAATTATCATTATACTGATTATCGGATCTGTTGTATGCCTGATCACAGTTGGCGGAGATTTTCATAAGGAGTTGAGGGAACTTGAGGTTTTGGAACAGAAATTGCAAAACTCATACGGCACCACCGACCCGAATATCATTTATCGGTCTGTCTCATCGGCAATTTCAAAAGACAGCCTTGTTTTTGAACGAGTTAATATCGTATTCAGGTTAGGGTCTAAAAATATCATACCTGTTCTCTCCGAAATTTCAGAGCTGACAATTTCCAAAAAGGAGTCGGATATCAAGAATCGGTTTGCCAATCTTGTGATTTCTGTTTTGCTGATTATCGGACTGGGTGGCACGTTCTGGGCTTTCAGAGATATTTTGACAAACAGCGAACTTAATCAGGTCATATCTTCTGACGGAGGAATTGACAGCACCAAGTATCAGCAATCCATAAACAAAATTTACGGCGGATTCCAATATGCTTTCCGGGCCAGTCTGCTGGGCATTTTTGGTACGGTTATTCTGGTTTTTGTCAAATTTCTGTATGTCAGTCCCATACGAAGTGACTTTTTCAACCGGCTTGATCTTGTCACTCAGGTGGAACTGATTCCTCTGTTTGCCAAACCCAGACAATCCGAAGCGATTTTGCTTGCTGTAGTAACAAAATTGGATGCTGTTGTGGCTGATATTCAGTTAATCTCTCATAATTTGCATAAGAGTACGACCCAGGCAAATAACATGGGGCCTGTTTTTGCAGAATTTGCTTCAACTTTTAAGGATGCGATTCAAATTTTTTCAGATATAACAAGCGACAAGTCACCTCTGTTTCATACAATGAACAAACTGTTTGATGAAGTCAGAAAATCTGAAGGCCGTTATGAAAAACTAATTGATGAAGTCAAAGAATCAATTAAGGTGAATCAGGATCAGAATGCCCGTCTGGCGGAAACCCAAAAGGCCTTTGTCGAGCTTCATATTTTATTGGAAAAACTGAATATAACATATCGAGATGCAATCTTGAATCAAGGAGAAGATTTTAAAAATACCATAAGGCAAATTGATACTGCCATACAGGGGTTAAATTCATCTGCAGGCAAGATTGAGGGACCCGCAAAAGAGATCAGCAAAAAATTGGATGAATTAGAACGACTTGACAAACTGGATGAAATTGAGGCGCTAATTCAGCAATTGCCGAAAAACTCATACTCTAAGGAACTTGTTAATATTCAGGCTCTCTTGAAACGACTTGATAAATTTGATAATATTGAGGTGGCAATTCAGCAACTGCCCAAAAATTCATATTCTGATGAGCTTGGTGAGATTCAAAGGCTCTTAAAAGAACTTCATAAACTTGATAAGCTGGACAGGATTGAGATGGCAGTTCAGCAACTGCCCAAAAATTCAT
>JAOZLU010000025.1:11829-26620 GCA_029934695.1 Desulfobacterales bacterium
CTTGATAAGCTGGACAGGATTGAGATGGCAGTTCAGCAACTGCCCAAAAATTCATATTCTGATGAGCTTGGTGAGATTCATGGGATATTAAAAGGGCTTGATAAGCTGGACAGGATTGAGATGGCAGTTCAGCAACTGCCCAAAAATTCATATTCTGATGAGCTTGGTGAGATTCATGAACTTTTGAAAGGACTTCGCAAACTTGACAAGATTGTTGAGATTCAGAGTCTCATGGAACAACTTCATGCAGCAATTCAGCAATTGCCTCAAAATCAGTATAATAAACAATTCGATCAGATTATCAAAACAATCCGCGAAATTTATGATGCATCAAATTTTGAAAGGCAGGGAAATGTTGATCCAAAACAAAAGCATTTTAACCTGCCTTTTTTCGGAAGTAAAAAATGAAAACAAGGCACAGAGAATCAGAACTCAATTTTTGGCCCAGTATTGCCGATATGATATTGGCTGCCTTTATGGTTTTCCTGATCTTATGGTTTGCTGAAAGGTTTCAGACCATTTTTCAGATAGCTGAATTAAAAAAATCGCTTTTCACAGAAGATAAAGTCCATCGTAACTGGTTGGCTGAAGCCAGAAATAAAAATCGGAAACTCCTTGAAGAAAACAAAAAACTTCATCGCCAGTTGAGCGAAGGTGAAAAGAAAAATCAGAAACTCCTTGGAGAAAATAAGGCTTTTTATAGCCGGTTGGAGAGAGCTAAGAGAAAAAATCAGAATATTCTTGGAGAAAATGAGATGCTTCATAGTCAGTTGAAAGAAGCAAAAGAGGGAAATCAGAAACTTCTTGGAAAAAATAAGGCTTTTTATAGCCGGTTGGAGGAAATTAAAGCAGAA
Source organism: Desulfobacterales bacterium (assembly GCA_029934695.1). Lineage (GTDB taxonomy): Bacteria > Desulfobacterota > Desulfobacteria > Desulfobacterales > 4be13 > JAOZLU01. Next base: position 12,684 of record JAOZLU010000025.1, read on the forward strand.
AATCAGAAACTTGGTGAAGAATATAAATCTTCCGACAGCCAGTTAGCCATATTAAAAAATGAGAACAAAGAACTTCACAGCCAGTTGACGGAATCTCAAGAAGAAAATCAGGAGCTTCATTCAAAAAATGAGGATTTTCGCAGAGACAAACCACCGATTATCAGTTTGGATGAAGCTTCAGGCTATAGCTTTGAGACAGGCAGTGCCAGACTTTCAGAAAAATTCAGGCAAAAATTGTCAGATAAAATTTTAACTGATTTGGAGAAAACTTTTAACGATTATAATGTGGATGTTATCGAAATTGTCGGGCATACGGATGGACAAAGAATTGGCAGGAAAAAACAGAGTAACTTGGACGAGGAGTTGGAAAAAATCATTTTGAACCGGAGTTCGATAGATGACCTGCGTTATGGTTCAAATGCGGATTTAGGACTGATGCGGGCGTTAGCATTGGCTCAATTTTTAAAGGAAAGTAAAAGGCTGTCTGATGACGTTAAATACAGGGTGTATTCGGCAGCACAACTTATTTTGCCTGATGGCGATTTGGTTGACAGTGTTGACCGTAATCCGAATCCCGAACGTCGCCGTATTGAATTGCGCTTTACAAAATTGACGAAATGAACGCAAATAATGTTGCCAAAACTGTTGAGTCAAAGCTTCAAAAGATCAAAAGCGATGCAGGACTCTCCTCAAGATATGAGAAGCATCTGCTGTTTAAAGAAATTTTAAATAGTTTCAATTTGCTGTCAAGCATGTATCGCAGTAATGCGATCAGCGATGATCGGGTTATCACTGAATGCAGATTATTAAAACAACAGCTTAATGAAGTGGACTCCTTTTTCCAGACTTTTGCTCAGAAGCATGAAGTAATTAAGGACTTAAAAGAGCGAGTTTCTGTTGCTGGCCAGATCAATGGAATAAAAACGATTGATGATTTAATCTGCCGAGCAGAAACAAAGCTTGACCAAATGGAACAAGAGCAATTTTATCCTGATGAACCTCGTTTTTTTTATCATTTAGACTCTTTGATCGGGTCAGTTCGGAATCAGTTTGGGGAACTTGTACAATCCGCTCAGAATTCCAGTGCAACTTCACAGACAGATATATTTAAAAAGCACAAAACGCATTGGTCCGGATTTTGGTCAGGCAAAGGTCTTTCAGTAGGAAGAAAAAGAAAAACAAAAATTTCACTCAAAACAAACCTTGATTCAGAATACAGACGTTGCCTGCACCACAGTGATTTAGTTGAAGATATCCCTGAAAATGTCATTGTTAATGTGGAAAACATACCCATAAACAATGATGTTCTTTTCAGCTCAGAGGAGGTGGCTATATTCAATCAATATCTTTAGCGATACTGGATGGAATTTACTTTTTGAAGGAATGGCCGAAGGTGAGGAAGAAAATGATTATTGGGGAGCAAACAGAAAAAAAGATTGGCCAGGGTGAACCGGATCTTCGTGCTTATCATCTCAAAGGGATATATCGTGCTCGAATTCGGGCTGACCTCCGGCTCAAATCTCACCACATCTGTGTCGCTGAGACGGATCACGATGAGATGCCGCTGAGACGGTGCCAGGGTGTGGACCGGCATTCCCCACAGGCCCGCCCCGGAGTTCTGCGTCCATCCCTCGCCGATGATGTGCGTGGCGGCGACGCTCACATCCGCCTGCGGCAGGCTCCACCCCGGGCCAAAGTCCCCGGGTGTCTGTGCCCGACCCACCCGACTCCAATGACCTCAACTCCAACACATAGAAGAAAAAATTCCGGCGAACTTCGGTTATATCTTCTTTCAATTCCCAAACAACAGGGTGGGGAAGTGTGGGAAACATCTTAAACCGCTCTTGCGGCATGAACATGGCCCCGGAATATATATATTTATAAAGAAAGGTCTGGCCTGATGAAGCACTTTGTTTCATAGTTCCTCTTTGATCTCGGCATCCTTCACGTTTTTCATCAATGTGAACGCGAAAGATATTAAGTCGGGTGAGCGGGGTGGCGGGTGAGCGGGGTCGGCCCGACCCCGTACACACCCGGGGAGCGCACTCTGATCCCGTCCGCATCATAAACGTATCCGGCAGAACCGGCGGAGACAAGCCTGTTCTCATAATCATACCCGAAGATGACGCCGTCTCTTCCCACGGCATTTCCGTTGTCGTCGAATTCGGGGGACAGAATTCGGGGGACACAATACTTATTTATTTGATTTCAATTTTCTGCCCGGCTTTCCGGGTAACAATTTTCGATTCAATATCGTTTCCAACCGTCTGACAAATGATTTCTTGCCAATCGGACGGCCGGTTTTTTCGTGTTTCCGCAAATCTTCAGACTCCGCAGAAGACACTTCTTCTGAAAGAAAATGTGACCATTCTCTGCCCACCATGTCAAAAAGTGGCCTGACTGTGACAAATGTCCCCCGATTTCAGTCCGGACTCACCATTGTCCGACCCCTAATTCACCTGATGGAAGAATTTTCAGGATTTCGGTTCTGCCGGATGCGTTATTCGGACCCGGCAGAGATTCTGAAAATTCCTGACAGTTTCTCTCAGAAAGGCGCAAGTGCCGTTTCTGTCAGAAAATCCCTGATTTCTTTCTCCGCAATCTCTTTCCCGATGAATTCAACTTCTTCCCGATAATCAATATCATCAAAATATGCCAACTGTTCCCGGAACAGCTTCTCATTGAAAAATCTTCCGAAAATATCTTTTGCCCGGCAGGAGATCGTCTTCAGATCAAAATGATCTTTCAGAAGAAAATACAAATCCACATAGTCTTTCCATTTTGCCCGTCCTCCCAATGCGTAAGCCTTCATGGCGGCAAGGTCTGAAAGTGGAGGTATCCGTATGATTTTCTCAAAGCTTTCCCGGGGCGTGACAGTATGGGGAAAATGGAAAAATGTCATTTTCACACAGTTCACAACAAGATGAAGCTGATCGTGAGCTTCAAAGAGGACATCTTTTGTCGGCAAATGATGCGCCTCAATTATATTCTTTATGCGTCTGCGCCTGATGCTTTTATGGGAGAACAGATCAAAGTCAACAGATCGCCGATGCCCCAGATATAAGGCCACAGCCGTGCCGCCGGCAAGATAATAGTCTTTCCTGAACTGCCTGATCAGAGGCAGCAGTTCCTTTTGTTCCTTTGTCAGAATGTGTTTATGCATGTCGCTGAAAATAAAGTCTGAAATAATTTGCTGTGCGCGGATGATAATTTGTTCTCGGCCCCGAAGTCTGACGATGAAAAATTTCCGCAACCTTTTCCACTCCCACCAGATTAAAAAGTTTTCTGACACTTTTCTCGTTTCCGTAGTTCAGGACTGCCTCAGTCAGAAAGGCGATGTCCGCATTTTCCTGTTCATCGGGCTTTATCCACCAGAAAAGATGACTATTCTCTCTGATAAATTCCCTGATTTCCGGACTGTTCATGATAATCTCCTCGCTAAAGTATCGCTATAGTCAGTCTTGTGAAACAAAGAGAACAGTATCTGCTGTCTATATCCGATACCTGTCTGCCGAAATATGAAGTTCAAGCTAACCGGATGGATGCCTATTGCCGGTACTCATGCCTGACATACCTTTTATCCTTTTTCAGTCTTATTTCAAAAATGAATAATCAGGGACGAATAAACCGTGTGTTCCTCCACATCCTGAGAAAAATCCCATTCTTTCATAATGGAAGTCCCCACATTATTCCCGAACCGGTATTGGTAAGCCATGTCAAACACAAATCGTCCGACCTCCGGGATCACACTTCAGAACCGAAAATTCACAGACGAATAAACGGTATGTTCTTCCACATCCTGAGAAAAATTCATGGATTTCATGATGGAGGCCCCCACATTGTTTCCGAACCGGTATTGGTAAGCCATGTCAAAGATGAACCGCTTCATTCCAAACCCGGAACCGATACTGAAACCGAAATAATCATCAGGCTCCCCCTCAGCCGGAGCAGGGTCATAAAAGATGCCCCCGCGCACCGGAATCACATACTTTGATGTGACAAAAAGATATTCGGCACCCATGCGTACCTGATGAGTCGGGTCAATATCAGATGTATCCGGGGAACGACCCGTGACAGGTGATGTCTCCCTGCCTTCATCATCGGTGTAAAGAAAATCATCCCATTCGGTTCTGTAAACATCCGCTGAAACCGAGAACGAGTCAGAGAACCTGTAAGCGATTCCGATACCGTAAGACATGGGCATGTCCATTGTCTCATTCTCAACTGACGACTTTGAATTTACGATGTTTCCCGACTGAATGGTGACGGATGAGCACTCATGGGTTACATCCGCCTCAAAAGGGGTCTTTATGACTCCGCTCAGGGTGATTTTTTTGTTGACATTCCACAAAAAACCGAAATTTGCATTGAAACCGCTGAATGAATATCGGTCAAGGCTGTTCATCCCGAATGAACGTGAACTGCCATCATCGTCTGTTCTGGAACCGGATGAAGACACTTTTCTTTCCCATTCATTTTCAGACAGGTCATTATCCCATAAATTCAGTGTCAACCCGAGTGAAAACAGAGGGGTGATCTGAACACAATAGGCAATTCCGAGAGCAGACAGGCTTCCCACAGACCCTGTCTGAGATTCTTCCTTGATATTGCCGAACAAAATGCAATCGAAATTCCTCTTTTTTGCCTGATCCAGCAAAGTTGCCTCAACCTGAGTGTTCAGCATCTGTTCAGCAGAAAAGTCCTTTTTTGCATGCCCCAGCATTCCTGCCACCTCCTTAGTGATCGGCATCTGTTTAACCAGAAAGCGTTTACACATGTCAATTCTAAGGTGTTCCTCAAACATGAAACTTAAAGACTTTTTTTCTTCGCCCCCATATATTCTGTAAAAAGGGATCACTGTTTCTGTTGAGAAATATTTTTCCCCGGAGTCCTTGACGTTCAGATACTGTGTTCCGTCAGTTATCTGCAATTCGACCTCTGGTACTCCGCCTGATGTGTCGGATGCGCTTCCTTCTATTAAAGAAAGCGTGTCCGTTTCCGAATTATCCTGCGGGCCAGTTATACTGACATACGGCTCGACTGTGTCCACTTTCCAGAAGATGGTTGCTAAAATGTAATTTTAGCACTCCTTTGGGCTTTATGCAAATGTTTTTTACCCCTAAGAAAATGGGAAAATGGGGAACGGATCAAACTTCACCCTTCAAACTTCCACTGCCCGCCATGTGTCTGGAAGCCAGTTGAAACAGACCCGCCTGTCCCGCACCGCCTCTTTCAGTTCCGCAATCAGCAAGCTGTCATCGCTCACCTGTCTCACGACAGCCGGGGAATGGATGCTGACAATCACTTGACGCATGGGATTGTCCGGGGATCCGGTGAGTTTCTCCCACCACACGGTGAAAGAGACAGCGGACATCCGCATTTCTCCGTCCCTCCATCCCGGACAATCAGAAATACGATAGCGATGATTTTTTCTGATTATAACGGATTTAGGGGAAGCTACGATCCAAGCCCCGTAGGGGCGACATATTTGTAGCACCGGCAGACCCGAAGCCCGCCCAAGCCCCGTAGGGGCGGCATGTTTGCAGCACCGGCAGACCCGAAGCCCGTCCAAGCCCCCGTGGGGGCGGCATGTTTGCAGCTACAAATATGCCGCCCCCACGGGGCTTTACAGGCCTCCCCTAAATCCGTTATAATCAGGATTTTTTTAATTATGAAAATTCCTTAATCCCTGAATCAGAGATTGGATGACAAATTGATTAAAAACTATGTGTTATGCCAGTTTTCAATTATCAATCCGGAGAAATGCTCAAAGTCGGATACATTGCGCGTCACCAGGATCAGGCTGTTCACACTGGCAACCGCTGCGATCTGAGCATCTGCAAATGAAGGTGTAAGCCCCTGGGATGACAGTCTTGCATGTTCTCCGGCGTGCCATTCCGCAGCCTCCTCATTATAAGGGAGAACTGGCATGACCTGTCTCACATCATGAAGAAATGATTTGATGAGTTCCCGCTTTCGGGAAACCGGAAGACGTTCGCAGCCGTATCTGAGCTCATGCCACACAATGGCGGCGGTTGCAATTTCATACTCATGCCGTCTGAGTTTTTCAAGAACCGATTTGTCCGGTATCTTTTTTGAAGCTTCGGACAGGATATTTGTGTCCAGAAGATATTTCACCATTCAATCTCCTTTCGTCCCCGGGAATTATCCCTGAGTCCTTCAAAATCCGAGTCGGAAAATTCGATCCCCTCTTTCTCCGCAGTCTGTCGGAATGCCGTCAGTACATTCCAGAATCCGGCCGGCCTGACAATTTGTATGTCAAAAATAATTCTGTCCTGGCTGATAATCCTCAATTCGTCATTTATGGGAATGAAAAAACCGCCTTCCCTCCTTACTGCCTCAACTCTCATTTTCAGCCTCCTTAATTGCTTAATATTGCATGAAAACACTTATATTCAGCATCTGTTCCCGTGCATTATCCTTCGGATAAATCTGTGAAATCATTTTAATCAGCGGTCATCTGCGGTTCGGAATGCAGTTGTCATGCGCCGGTATAACTACAGGGAAAACGGATAAGAAAGGGAAAGGAATGGCTGTTTTCCCCGTTTATGCTGCCGGCCCGGCTGAAAATCCGATTGATAAAATGTAATTTTAGCACTCTTTTGGGCTTTATGTAAATGTTTTTTATCCCGATACGGATGTTTACGGAACCCCTTTGAGGGAAAATGTTGGGTGGTGTTCTCTTTTCCCAGAGTGGCGATAGCGCTGACCCTGGGCTGGTTTATGTAACCCCTTCGGGGTAAGTTTCACAGGATTGGGAAAAGCAATGCTGATCTGCCAGAGAGTTCATGCCAGTTCAAACCTTATCTTTCTGCCTAAAACCGAAGCCGCTTTTTTAATGGTTTCCAGTGTCACCGACTGATTCTCCGGGTCAAGAAACCTGCTGAGAGATGTCCGGCTCATACACATTTCACCAGCCATCGCTGTTTTGCTCAGCTTCTTTTCCTTCATCATCTGTTCGATCTGAAACGCAAGAACTCTCCTGACCGCTGTTTCAGTGCATTCCTCAAGCAGTCCCTGTTCCTCAAGGAAATCCTCAAAACTGTCTCCCACATTTTTATCTGTTATCGGCATATCCCCTCCTTCAAAAAATTATTTCATTCTTTTTCTTGCGATATCCATATCTTTCCCGGAAGTCTTCTGCGATTTTTTTATAAATCCGTGCAAAAGCAGCATCTGATTTTTATGGATTGTGAACAGGATTCGTGCAGTTCGTCCGTTCTCCAAATCTGATCTGACCTCCCACAGCCTGTTTCCCAGCGGCCTGGCCAGAGGCATTCCGATGGGCCATCCGAATTCGACTGTCCTGATATCATCCCCGATAATTTTCTGATCGCCGCGAGGCAGCTTTGTCAGCCACTCTCTTACAGGGAGTTTGTCTGTGTCAGACCTGTAGAATTTTGCTTTGATTATTTTTCTGTCATCCGCCATATATGAATCCTTTGTCTTGAAAACTTTGGAAAGTCAGAACTATGCATCATTCATGCCTGACAGAAATATCCGGTGACAAAGTCCGTGTCGGGAACAATCAGCCCCGGATTGTCCTGATACAGTTTTTCCGCGTCCTGAAACTGTTCGGAGATATCCTGTATATGCATAATGAGGCAGATAATGAGAACTCCCATGGGAACGACAGCTTTCCGGGTGATGGTTTCATGAGATGGCTCCTTTATATTCTTTTCTCGCATTCTGTGAACAGGGAATCAAGTATGCCCAGAATGATATCAGGCTGGGTGAGCGTATATCCGCCGGTTTTGTGAAATTGGCAATCTGTTGTATATTTGCCGAATTCCCAGAACATTCCGGTGCTGACAATGCCGTAAACATCGAATTTATGCCCTTCGTTCTCATTCATCATCTGACAGGCCTTCATTGCCATCAGGCACTGGCCCCAGCCCTGCTCAAAATCCTCCTTCTTTGCCTCGGACAGAATCAGGTAAGGGGATTTGAATGCGATATGGTAAGGGGTGAACGCAAAATCAACTTTTCCACGGAAGGGACTTTCTCCGCCGTCTATCTGTTTTTCCTGCCACATTTTCAGATTGCGGCCACGCAGCGCTTCCAGAAAAATGAGTTCCATGAACAGGCGCTGCTCCCATTCATTTGAGCCGATAATGACCTGCCGCTCTGCCTCCCTGAGCCCCACAGTCAGGAAATCACTAGGGCTGACAGAGTTCAGGGGAATATCCCATTTCAGAGGGTGAGACAGGTTCAGAAGCGTCATTGCTTTTGTGATATCATAATTGCTGAAGGTTTCTTTTTCCATGTTTTCACCTTTATTCTTAGGTTTGTTGCAAAATCAGAGTGAATCTGCAATTCGCTCAGGCACAATTTGGAAAATTGTTCCACAATTCCGGATGTCAACAGCTGACGTTGCCCGGCTTAGTGTCAGACAAAACAATTTGAAAAATTGTTCTGCAATTCCAAATTATTGCCAGGGTGAGTTGACAAAATCCTCCGCCTCACCCTTCACCCCCTTTGTGTCCTTTGTGGTTAAAAAGGTGCGATGCAGGGCTGATTTCAGGCCTCCATAAAAGCGTTATAATCAGATTTTTTCAAATGAAGCAAGACTTAAAACAGAATTCAGCAACAACGTGGCTACGAGAATGGCAAGTGTCACAAATATGATTTTGTACTGAAATCTCATGGTTTTAATTCCAAACTTTCAGAAAACTTTTTATTTGCCTGACAATAATCTAGCGTAGACTTGGTATTATGATGCTCAGAACTCAGAACAGGCAGGGCCGATTTGCCCCGCTGTCGCCAGTTAGGGATTCTCTCAGCGCATCCGCGGTTCCGAGGCTTTTCTTCCGAACATCTCCTTAGGCGGATTAAAATACCCGTATTTCAAACTTGGAAAGGTTTTACGAATTTGCCTGAGCACATTTTTCATCCCGATGGGTCTGCCCTGGCTTGCAACCTCGGACATGGCTTTCCAATATCTGAGAGGATCAAAGTTCAGGTTTCGCCACTGGATCATGCTTATCGGGTGCTGTTTTATAAACTCGGTCAGTGTCCCGACTTCTTCGGGTGTGTCAGTAAATCCGGGACAGTTGAGGTAATTTACGGACACAAATTTTCCTCGCTGAATCGCCATGTCAATGCCTTCGACGACATCTGAAAACGCATATTCCGAGGGCCGGAAATAGGCTTCGTAGCATTCTTTTCGGACGCTGTTAATGCTGATGCGCATACTGTCCAGTCCTGCGTCAAACAGTCTGGCAAGAATATCCGGTTTGCTCCCGTTTGTATTCATGTTGATCGTGCCTCGGCTTGTTTCGGAACGTATCCTGCGGATGGCCGGTTCAATGACATGGGCAGCCAGCAGCGGATCCCCCTCGCACCCCTGTCCGAAGCTGACCACGCTTTTTTTCACTTTGCTGATATGTTCAAGGGCCACTTCCGCAATCTCTTCCGGCGACGGTGTAAAAGGAATCCGATCCTGGCTGTTTGGGATATCGCTGTTCTTCTGAAGGGATATGCAGCCCATGCATTTGGCATTGCAGGCCCCGGAAGTCGGCAGCGGAGCCTCATATCTTCTCAAAAAAAAATTTTTTCCCGCGGGGCATCCATACGTCAGGGCGCATTTTTCAAGATGTTCCCGCAGTCGGTTGGAGGGCATTTTCTTTCTCATCCTGCGCACCCCGGCCACCACCTTCTCCTGTTGCATTCGCCGAAGGTCCTGCCGCGGTTCACTGTCCACAAGAATCACAGCAGTTCTGAATTTCCCTTTATGCCATCCCACGGCTCCGTAGGAAAAAAGAGGGAGATATCCCGCACCGTTGCCTTCCTTGTACGCGCTCATATATGACGTGACATATCCGGGAGAATTAAAGGCAGCAACCGGAAACAGCGGCTCGTCGGGCGCATAAGGGTTCTTCTCCAAAGCTTCAAACCTGCCTTTGCCAATGTTGTACAGCACAGGGATTCTCTCAGGCAGGAACATGAATTCTCCGCCATGAGGCATGGGAAGCGTCTCTTTTATCGTCAGAGGCGAAAAAGAGGAACCGGCCATGCCAACTGCGGCATATCCCTCAAGTTCAAAAATTTCGCCGTCCTGATTTGCTACGACTGCTGTTATCATATTGGGGTCAGGGATCTCAGGGGTTAAGGGTTAGGGGTTAGAAGTCAGAGGTCAGGCAGGGCCAGATAACTGACGGATTTTACTTGAATATATTAAATAGATTAAATATATCTTTGTCATCTCCCACGAGTTTCTTTTTTCTTTTCTTCAGTCTGCCATGCCAGTTTCTTACAAGATTGTCTCCGAGATATTTGTCAATAAGGGGCACATCTTCATTCTCATTGCTTAACGCCTTCATAAATCCTTTGTAATACCCTTCTGAGACCTTTTCAATCCGCATGGGATAGATCAGCAGGTTCACCGGTTCTTTTTCCCCTACCTCAAATTGGCCTTTATGCTTGCCCCCATGAGGGAGAATAAAAAAAGAGTGCTCTGCATGACCTCTTTTTGTATTATCCTCCACACTCCATACTTCATTATCAGAGGGAGAACGTCTTCCGTATTCACCGCTCCACGCGGCAGACATGGTCACAAAATAGTATTTATTGGAATTATTCCTCACTTCGTAAAGCACTTTGTAACCATAAACATCTTCTTTATAGCCCTCCTGAGGATTTTGTCTGTTTGAGACAAATCTTTCAGCAATTTTTCCATATTTGAAAGAATGGCGGATTTTTAATCTGTACGTTTTCAGAAATCTCTTGGAAATTTCTGTTTTTTCAATAATTTCAGGATAATCTCGCAGTCGCTTTATAAGTTGGGAATACGCCTTATTGTTCAGGATAATATTGTCCGGCTTGATTTTTTCTAAAAAAGCCTCATATTTTTCTGTATTTTTATTGACAATGTCGTATTTATAGATATCCCTGTCATCGGTTGCAAATATGGTATTCTTATACGCAGTCAGCGTTTCCCCTTTTGTATTTATCTTCTTCAATAATTTTAATGTGTTGAAATCATAAATCAGCAGACCCATGTTATGCCGCAGGGCAAGAATCAGCAGTTCCCCCTCATGGGTTCCCAATATTTTTTCCGAGGTGACGATCAGGTCTTCAATGGATTTCTCCGCCTTCATTTTGCGAATGATCTTGGCGTTTTCCAAATCTCTGACAGCAAATTTGTCATTTTTGTATTCAATCATGTAATTTTCATAAAAAAAGACAATTGAATTGCTCAGAGCTTTCGGATATTTTTCCAATAATTCCCTATCTTCAATGTTCCATGTAAAAACTGTCTTTTCTCCGACGCCGATAAGTTTGTCCTGAATGACTTTAAGATTTGTTATGCATTCTTTTTCGTTAAAAACGGTCCAGTCTATGTTTTCTTCCTCACTTGAAGAATAGATGCCGAAAAAGTCCAAGGTGTCATAACGCCAAGCATTGACCACGCCGCCGCATGAACCGATGAACAATCTGTTTTCTCTGACCTCGATGGCTCCGACATAATGTCCGTCTCCAAGCTTTACCGTCCGTATCTCGTTGGTATCGGTGTTCCAAATCACAGCCACATCAACATCTTTATCCGATCCGCCGGATATGACCGTATTGCCAACTATTTTCCTTATTCCGCTGTCATATTTCAAATAATCCCTGTGGATTAATTTCTTTAAGAATCTGAGTGAGTCCGGATCAAAGATATAAATTCCCTTATCACTCCGGCCGGAGTTCTCAAAGACCCATATCGTATCATTCACCACATAAGGGCGGCTGTAATACAAGCCGGGAAATTCGTATGTTATCATATTTTTGTTATTTGCTTCAAATATAAATGCGATTTCGTCCCACATCTCCAATTTTATATATGTTTCAAAAGGGATATCATACAGGCTGAGGATGCCTCTGCTTACGGCGTACCTCACTTTTTTCCGCTTCTCCAGATTATCCTTTCTCAAATCAGCGTAACTGACGCCTGAGAACAGAATAATGAGTAAACTGATGAAAATTTTTCGTAACATCTTTTTTTTATCCTGTAAGGGAAATCCAAAGAAATAATATACCCATTCAGAAAAATGTAGGGTGGGTGGAGCGAAGCGGAACCCACCTTGTGCGAAATTGGTGGGTTCCGCTTCGCTCCACCCACCCTACATTCCAGGTATTTTATTTTTTGGGAAATCCCTAAGTAAAAATTCAAAGTGAAAAGTTCAAAGTGAAAAGTTCAAAGCAACCCTGCATTTTCACTTGGAGCTTTTTCGCTGCCGATCCTGATTGAGCAAATTGCAGACTCACGGATGTCTCACATATCACCCAAAAGAATCTTCTTATATTTTTCCCTGGCCTTGTTTACCAAAGAACGGCAGGCACTGTTGTTTTTATATCTTTTAATAAATGTTTCCAATTCCGACAATGTCGGATTCTTCAGTATGCGATCCAGTTCTTCTGATATTTTTTTACCTGCCTCGCGTTTCGGGGGGGCGATTTCCGGTTGCCGGGGCTTGACTTCCGATTGTTGCAATTCAGTTGCCGGCTGCGCCTGATCGGTTTTGTATGGTACGGGGATCTGACCCAGTTTATCCGCAGCTTTCTGAAGATACGGCTGTAAGATTGGAATGCTTTTTTTTATCTGCTTTGCATATTTTGCGTTTATCCATCCTCTGTCGGTCTCAATCCATTCTCCTTTTTTTCTTATGGCAAAAACCTTTTCCCCTCTGTCATATTCCCCTGTTCTTGCCGTGTTAATGGAATTCCCGGCTCTTATGTTCAGGTCGCTGGCGATAATCAGATAACCATTCTGGCCCAGAGCGGAATATTTTCTTATAAATTGCTGCAACGCAGATCCGGAAGATGCCCTTTTATAATCGTCTTTAACAATCTGTTCTAATATATTCACCACTTGTGTCACATAATGGCCGTTTGAAAATTCTGAAAAATAAGCGTCAAAAACAGACAGGTCATTATTATTGCCGCGATACTTTATTTTATTGAAACGGTCATACTCCTTGACCAGTTTGTAAAATTTCAGTTTGTTATATGAATCCGATACTGTTTTATAACTTAATTTGAAATCAATGTGCGCTCCCTGTTCGAGCAATACTTTGAACGCCTCGAAACTTTCACTCTCAAAAGCGTACCACAAGGCAGACTTCCTCTTGTCATCTTTCACATTGGCATTCGCATCGCTGCGTAACAGGTCTTTAATCAGGTTGAAGTCATTTGATCTTGCCGCAATGATTAATGTCGGCATAGCGTTCCCATTAACGGGCGTTTGCGTTTGTTCAAAACGCTTTTCCGGGAGAACCGGAGGGGATTTTGCACAACCTGAACAGATCAGCATAAACATAAAAACCGCTACGATGCTTTTTCGATACATTTTGAAACTCCGTTATATGAAAGTTTTAAGTTTTAAGTTTTAGGTTTTAAGTTTTAGGTTTTAAGTTTTAGGTTTTAGGTTTTAGGAAAAACTGGAAAACTTTCATTGCTCGTTGTGATTTGCAGGTTATGGCCGTTTATCGGAATCTCGGCAGGAAGCAATTCATTCGGGAAAAAAATCCGGGTTTCTATGCGGTTCCGATAATTGTAACTTCAACCTTTCTTTTCCTTGGGCAGTTGTCATGGTTTATCACAACTGCCTGCTGCCAGGTTCCCAAAATGAGTTTGCCTTTTCTGACAGGAATGGATATGGACGGCCCCATAAGAGCGGCCTGAACATGGCTGTGTCCGTTCCCGTCATGCCAAGCTTTTTCATGCTCATATTCCAGTCCCGGAGGTGCCATCTGACGGATGGCTCTTTTCAAATCTTTCACTACACCCGGTTCATACTCAATGGTTGTGACTGACCCGGTTGAGCCGATAACAGTGGCGTTCAGATTCCCATCGGTGATGTTGGATTCTGAAATCAACGATTTAAGATAATTCATTATATCTTTAATGTCAATCCCGGTTTTCATTTCAACTTC
>JAOZLU010000338.1:0-1096 GCA_029934695.1 Desulfobacterales bacterium
ATATTTTTTTTAATCCTTACAACCCGTCTGTGAGTTTATGCGTATGCTCTATAAAAAACATACTCAGTTCATAGCCGTTACAATACTTTTGCAAAAACCTCCTTTATCAAGTAGTATAACGCTGCTAATCAGTTGCGCGGCTTTTTGCGTCGACTGCATTAGCCTTGTTAGGGCTAAATTGTTGAGTTCTAAACTCCAATGAAAGCCGCCAACCGCTCGTTAAATGCCTGTGCATCGGTCAAGAAGGGAGCATGCCCCTTTCCGGGAAAGGTATGGATTTGGGTGTTAGGGATCATTTCGGACAGACACTGACCCGCTCCTAAAGAACAAACCGCATCCGCCTCCCCGTGTAGGATGAGGGTGGGAACCTGAACTTGATCGAGCATGGGCCGTAAATCAGCGGATCCGGCGTTACCTACACTCTCCAGAGCAATAGGAGCGGTGGTCTGTTGCGTGATGGCGTGAATTTCATTCTTCAGCGCATCACTGTCAGGTTCGGAGAACATCATCTCCACAAAACTGCGGGCTCCAGCGTTGAAATCACTCTGTAGCGCCTCGACAAGCTGTTCGGCAGCTTCTGGTGGTGTTGCATGCTCAAAGACATCGGGCGGTGCCACTAGAAGCGGAGTACTGTCCACAAGCACTAATTTAGATAATGCCTTCGGACGGGTCACTGCGTAACCAATTCCGATAGCACCCCCCATCGACCAGCCGATCAATATGGGCTTGTGCAGATTAAGATGCTCAATTAATAAATCGAGATCGTCAAACCAAACATCCGGAGTGTAGGCTAGGCCGTCTGGTTTGTCTGATTGTCCATATCCGGTCAGGTCAAAAGTGACCACCCTCCTACTCTCTGTAAAGTTGGGTATCTGTTTGCACCATACAGAGCTACTCGCCATCCATCCGTGAACAAACAGCAGGGTCGGCTCTCCCTCACCCTGCACCTCATAATACAACTTCTTTCCTGCTTTTTCCAAAAACATAGTCATCTCCTTTCTCATAATTTTGAATTGAGATTTTTCAATTCCTCCGTGGATTAAACATCTTGAACTCTTAAGGGTGTTCCCCCCTAATCATCAGGATGAGCGGCACC
>JAOZLU010000338.1:1196-7541 GCA_029934695.1 Desulfobacterales bacterium
AAACATCTTGAACTCTTAAGGGTGTTCCCCCCTAATCATCAGGATGAGCGGCACCGGTGCAGCGACTGGTTAGGCTTTCTGACATCGGATACATGATCATTCACAAAACTTTCCGCCTTGCTGTCCGGTATGAGAGCAATCAGAGAACGCAAAATATTGTTGACAGTTTCGGAATCAGGAAAATATTTGCGAATATCGGGGTCAAGCATGACCGAGCCTTCTTCCGGTTTAAAATAACGGACACTGACCGCTCCGTCATCATCATGAATTCTGACAGAGTGTCCCTGCCTGTAAGCTTTGTAATATTTGCCTCTCACACCCTTCTTTCCTGCAAAATCATATTCGGAAGGCATCCCGTTGTCTGACATGTTTTTTTCGTCTTTATTCTTCATAGATTTTCCGTTCCGATGCCGCTGCTTTGCGGCAACTTATAATGCGGACGATGATTTTCCCGGTTTTCGCATGTTCTGTATGAACAACAAGCAGCATTCTGTTATGGGAGGATATGCCAATACTTATAAAACGCTCCTCGCTTTCGGAGTGATATTCGTCAGGAAACGTGATCAGAAAAGGATCATTGAACACTGTCTTAGCCTCATCAAAGCTGATCTTGTGTCTTGCGATATTTTTTTGCGCTTTGTTTCTGTCCCATTCAAATATCAGTTTTGTCTTCATAAAAATATATATCGGATTTACTAATTTCTTTTAGAAAGCCTAATCTTTTTAGTTAAGCGGCAGCCCGACGGCATACAACTCCCCGTCACGCTGAAGTCTTCCGGTCTGTGACCCGGGGCTGTCCGCTTCAACGGGTGGTTAAATTCTGACTGCGGCACCGGCCTCATATTTTAACCCGCACTCAACTGCATAACTTTTTTATGACCGACTGGAATTTTCCAGTCTCCCATACCATATTTACTGATTATAACGGATTAAGGGGAGCCTCAGACCTGAAACCGTAAAAACCACAGAGAAGCCGCAGAGAAAACAGTAAGAACTCTGTGCGGATTTTTCAGTGCCGGATTCGGAAAAACACTGACGGACCCTGAAAGCCCTCTGAATTTAAAAGGAAACCGGTCCTATCCCCAAGCCACCTCGAGCGTCTGGGCGACAAACATTTTCTTGAAAGCTCTGCTTACTGATGTAGCACCCAGCCTTTTTTAATATTGCTCTTTATAAACTGTTTTGTAATCTCCATAATCTGGGTGTCACTGCCCGATATCCGGATATCCTTTTGCAACGGCTCTTTCCGTTTTGAGCTGAAATTCGTATAATGCATCACATATCCGGGATACTTGGGATCCACTGTTTCCTTATTTGTCTTGAACACAACAAATTTCTGGACCATAATCTTATCTTTGGCAGTTTTTTTATACACCTCCCTGAACAACACCGTGCTTTCAGGAAGTTCCTCAGGACTGATATCTTCTTCTGCAAGATAAACCAGATCGGTGATTTGTGAAAACCGGATATCCTCAGGCGTGTTTGACTTGTCCTCACGAATTCTTTCAACCATGGGATGGATAAACCGCAGCCCGGGAACAGTATTATAGAGAGAATACCTGTTTCCCTCAAATTTTATCACGTTGTTCAGCAAGGCTTTCCCATAAGTGTTTTCAGTCATTATGTCATTGCATCCCACCTCAATCACCACCTGGGGGGCAACAAAACGGAAGGCAACGCCCTGATTATCCGTCTCAATATACCTCGAATCAACATGTGTCTGAGACAGAATATCAAAAAACTGCTTTCTTTCCTTCTCGCTGAGATAGTTGCCCACCTTTCCGACAATGTGATAGATTCCCGGTTCCCGCATGAATGCAAAAAGCATTGTTTTTATTTTTTCCTTATGCTCATTGATGCCTTCCACATATCCCACGATGATCGCATCAAATGTGTGCTTGGGTTTGATTTTGTACATAAACGGCATGTCACCGCGAACCACAAGCCCTTCCGCGCCCTGTTCATCTATCCACCTCTCGGAAAGCTCCTTTATGTCTGCCTTTGATTTCACAATTTCAGTTTCAACAATATGCGCCTGTCCGGTTTTTGGGAATATTTCCGACATCTTGTTGAATATCACCTCATAAGCGGCTGTTCTCAGTGTCTGTCCGTCTATTTCAAGAATGTCAAAAAATGCAATTCCGAGCGTGTCAGCCAGTTTTTCATCTGACAGTGCGGCAATCACATCATACACCCGGCTGCGCTCCCCCTCTTTCTGCATATACAGTTCCGCGCCGGCGATGATCGAAGAAATCTTTTTTTCAATAAGCAGGGATTTTGTTTCTTCAAGACAGGAAAGTCCTGTTCTCACAGTTCCGGATCTTCCGATCATAAAAATCTGCTCACCGTTAAAAACAATCAGTTGCAGGTGACCGTCAATTTTTTTTGAAACATGGAAATTGTTTCCGCTTATTCGGGAGCTTATTTCCTTGGAATTGATCGCATAAAAGCTTCTCCCCAGTCTTTTCTTATATTCAAACGGAAGTTCCCGCAAAGATTCGTCAACACATTCCAAATCTCCCTGCAGATAACCGTTTGTCTCCTGCATTTTTGAAACATCTGCTTTCATATCGATATCTCCTCTTTAAAAATGATGGATTCATAATTCACCCCAATTCCTTGAGTTCAAGATTGGTCAGGTGCAGAATCAGACAATAGGCGTCGTCTCTGATGCGCCCTTCGAGGAAGCCGCGGTAGGGAACGCCCCCGTCATGGAAAATAAGCGGCTGAATACCTTTCTTTCCGGATCCGACCAGCATCAGCGATTTTTTCTCGTGCAGTTGTTTTGCCATGTCGTACAGAAAATCATAAGTCAGGCCGTTCACATGTCTGATCTGATATTTTCTGGAAAATACAAACATCCTGACTGCCTCTGATTTCGGGAAAAATTTGCCGCTCCACAGCACAGGCGTTTCTGCTTTTATGTTTGCCCGTCCTTTTGTATAAAGGTGCCGGCCTTTCTCGGAACCGTCAGGATTTTTTACGATTTCATAAAGGTCAACACTGTAGAGGATACTGTTCTTTTTCGTGACAAAAAGTTTTCTGGCAGATTCCAGCAGTACCCCGACTTTCTCGAAATCAATTTCCGAATCATTGTTCATGATTTCTTCTGCCACATTTTCCAGGCTGCCGCATTTCTCAAGAAGAGCCGGCAGATCCTGTTCAACTGTTGATTTCAATATCCTGACATTTATCGGGACGGAGCCGTCAGGCAAAACATATTGAATCGCACTCTCCCTCTTTTTTGTCTCAAAGCTGACAGTTGCGTCACGCTTTTTCTCGTTGGCTATGTTTATTGTTCTCACTGTTCTGCCCCCCTTCACATCATGCTGAAATCAATATCATCTTCAAAATCTTCCTCTTCCTCTTCCATGCTGATTTCGGCCATCTGTTCAAATCTGATAAATTCAAACTGAGAAAGATACCCGATTAAAACAAACAAATTTCCTTTATCTTCAATGAGAAAAGCATGAGAAGCTTCATAACCGGGATGATAGTTGAAAGAAAATGTGAATATCCCGTCTGTTTTTTTCACCTGTGCCAGGAGTTCTTCTCCGTCTTCCCCGGGTTTCAGGATATACACAGACTCAATACTGTGATCCAGAAATTCTTCGGTGGAGACTGTTTTCTCCAACTGAATCGGCTGATCAAAAGAACTTGGAAAGCGTGTAGCAGAGCTTCCGTCTTTATACACCGCTTTCAGTTTCTTTTTCTCAACCCAGTTTCCATCCTTGTCCAATATGCCGAGGGCCCTGCCTCCTCTGGGAATAATGAAGGAGCCTGACGAATCTATGTCTGCCTTCACACATACTTCTCCATTGCTGTCATAAGCCTCAGTATCTTTCCATCCGTATAATTTTTTCCTGTCAAGTTTTGTGATGGAAAAAGGATATTCCCTGTCTGTGTGAAAAATAAGTTGTTTTGCCATGATTTCACCTTGTTTACTTATGAATTCCGACTAATTCGGTACTGGAACTTTTCGCTCCGGAGTGCCAAACTTGCAGTTTGGCATAAATCCGTTATATAGCTTTTAACAAAAAGGTTGTCCGGAGTTAAGCGGCAACCACCAGCTTTCAATTTTTTTTTACTTAAACTGCACCCTCGGATCAACAATCGCCACGCAGATATCCGACAAAATATTGCCGATCATCAGAAGCAGGGAGGAGATGACCAGTATCCCAAGAACCACAGGATAATCCCGCTCCACCACGGATTCATATCCGAGCAGCCCCATGCCGTTAATATTGAACACTTTTTCAATCAGAAATGATCCGCTGAGGATCACGGAAATATTGTTTCCAAAATGGGTTGCAATGGGAATCAGGCTGTTTCTGAGTGCGTGGCGGAACACCGCTTTTCTGAAAGGCAGCCCCTTTGCAATGGCCGTGCGCACATAATCAGAAGCCAGATTATCCATGAGCGTGTTTTTCATCAGAAATGTCATTACGGTGAACGAACCGCTCATGTAGGCGATCAGCGGCAGAACTGTATGCCAGACAATGTCCTGCGTTTGCTGAATCAGCGTGAAATCCTCAAAATCATCGCTGACAAATCCCCCGAGGGGGAAAATCTCCCAATATGAGGCAAACACCACCAGTAACATCACACCGACCACCCATCCGGGAATGGCATAACCGATAAACACAAGGACGGATGATATGTTGTCAAACAGTGTCTTATGCCGGATTGCCTTTGCAATCCCCAGAGGAATGCATACCCCATAGACCAGCAGAATGGAAATGGTTCCAAAATAGAGGGAGATGGGAATTCTCTCCCTGATCATGTCCCACACAGGATCATAATAGCGGGTGGATGTCCCCAGATCTCCTCTCAGGACTTTGCCCAGCCAGAGAAAATAGCTGACAAGAATTGGCTTGTCAAATCCGTAATATTTTTTCAGGGTCTCAATCTGTTCTTCGGAGAGAGGCTGAGACTGGCCTTCGGCGGATGGGCTGATTCCACCCGCGGTCTGCGCCTGCTGGGCCTGGGCAATCATGCGCTCAATGGGTCCGCCGGGGACAAACCGGGTGATGGTGAACACCATGACGGTGATGCCGAAGAATGTCGGAATGATCAGCAGGAAACGTCTGAAAAAGTAGGCTGCCATCGGGGTTCCTTCCAGAAAATATGTGTTATTTCAATCTGATAAGCTGTCTGATGCCCTCAGCTCTGACTTGGCCATTTCAACTTTACCTATCACCGCCTGAAGGCGGAACTGTGGACTGGCCCGAAGCCCGTCAAGCCCCGTAGGGGCGACATATTTGTAGCACCGGAAGGCCCGAAACCCGTCCAAGCCCCGTAGGGGCGACATGTTTGTAGCACTGAAAAGCCCGAAGCCCGTCAAGCCCCGTAGGGGGCGACATGTTTGTAGCACTGAAAAGCCCGAAGCCCGTCAAGCCCCGTAGGGGGCGACATGTTTGTAGCACTGAAAAGCCCGAAGCCCGTCAAGCCCCGCAGGGGCGACATGTTTGCAGCACCGGCAGCCTCCAAGCCCCGTAGAGCGACATGTTTGCAGCTACAAATATGCCGCCTCTACGGGGCTTTACAGGCCTCCCCTAAATCCGTTATAATCAGCAAAAAAATAAATGCTGATCTGAAAAAAATATAAAAAATGTTTGATAAATAAAAAACTTTGTTGTACTGATACGATAATAAGGGAGTTTAATATATAATTTTGAAAATTGCGGAGGCGTAAAAAGAAACCAAGTTTTTTGACAAAAAAACTTGGTTTCTTTCTTTTCCCCCCTACTACAGCAAATCATAAATTCGTCACCCCCCCTTGTATCTATTATATAAGAGAGGGGGGATTTGTTGTACTATCTTATTATCTATTCTTTAGGCGGCTTCGGAGGACTCATAACAGCCTCGCCGTCCACAACCTGTTTTCCATCCTGATTGGTGCAGGTGGTCTTTAACCTGACCCGATTTTTTTCAGCGATAATTTCAACGACCTCCACCCGCGCGGTGATGGTGTCACCAATGCGGACCGGAGCAAGAAATCTGAGTTCCTGCTTCATATAGACGGTTCCCGGCCCGGGCAGCTGATTGGCCAGAACAGCCGATATAAACCCGCCTGCAAGCATTCCATGGGCAATTCTTGTCTTGAAAAACGTATTCTGAGCGTAAGCTTCGTTGATATGGGCAGGGTTAAAATCGCCTGTTATTCCTGCATACAAGTAAATATCGGATTCAGAAACCGTCTTGGCAAACTCAGCCGACTCCCCCACCTTAAGTTGATCTATTGTCTTTCCAATCATCATGTCTCATATTCTCCTGTAAGTCAAAACTTGAACATCAAGCATCGAACATCAAGCATCGAACATCAAGCATCGAACATCAAGCATC
>JAOZLU010000938.1 GCA_029934695.1 Desulfobacterales bacterium
AAGGCGATGACCGTCTCATTCCCAGTTTCCGTGATATCCGGGCGGTGAACCGCCGTGACCCGTCCGATGTCGTCGTAATCATAAGTGACAACATTTTCCTCCGGATCGGTCACCGAGGCGAGATTTCCCCGGGTGTCATAAGCAAAGACACTCTGCCGTGTGCCGGTCGTGACCGTTTCCAACCGCCCTCCGGTGTCATACCCGTAAACTGTGTCATGCAGCCCCGAAACGCTCACCTTCGACGTTGTGCTTTATGGGGTCGGACCATGCCAAGATATTGAAAAGTAAGTGAGACAGGCCCGGAAACAGGCATTTTTATGGCCTGTGTCGTACTTTTTGGCATCAAAAAGAGCGTTATAGGATTCTGAGTTTTTTTCTATATCGCCCTTTTTGCCCCCGAAAAGAGCGATATAGGCCCTTTTTGAGGCCAAAATAAGCATACAATTTTTTTAATATCAATAACTTACTGTGGCCCGACCCCATACAGACAAACCCCATACAGACAAACCCCATACAGACAAACCCCATACAGACAATATCGCCCTTTTTGGCCCCAAAAAGGGCGATATAGGCACTGTTTCAGGCTAAAATAAACAAACAATTCTTTTAATATTAAAGACTTAGCTTGGTCCGACCCAGTACCCCCAATGCGGCCTTCGGCATCGGTCATGCTGATCTGATTGCCGGCCGCATCGTACCCGAACTTCGTGACATTGCCGAGGGCATCCGTCACCGCCGTCCTTCTGCCGGCCGCATCATACATGAATATCGTCCGGTTCCGTCTCTCATCCTCGGTCCGACACCAAACTACACCATATATATATCGTAAACAACACGCGCCAGACAAAATGTTCCCAAGATAGCAGATACAAGCATAGCGAAGAAGAATTTTCCAGGATTTCTATGTCTGTAACAATAGCGGGGAACAGATCCTGTCTGCAGTCCGTGGATTATATTAATGTAGCACCATATCGCTGTCACAGACTCCGTTACAGTAAGGGAATCGTAAAACCTTCCTTCTGCCCGGAATAAAATAATATTCAGAATAAAAAACACAGCGCCTCCGGATATCAGAAGCACTTCTGAAAAAACAAACCACAAAGCCAGATCATGCCGCTTTATCTTTCCGTCAGATGAAACGCTCATAATGCATCCGCATCTGATACATTCGATCTTTCCGTACTCATAACCCCTGAGACGCTCTCCGCAATTAGGACATCTTATACAGTTTCTCTCCATTTCCGTCACCTCCGGATTTTTGTTCCGATTTCGCCTGAAATTCCTGTCACAGGAAAACCTGATTCGGATGGGAAATCTTCTGCACTGGCTCCGCATCACAAACCGAACCAGGGTCTTATGCATACGGATATCCCTCCCATAAAATCAAAACCCAGATCATAACCTTCTACGGGATCCGGCATCAGCGACAGTCTGCCGAGAGCATAGCCCATAGTCATAGTTGTGTAAGAACGGCCATATGTATGTATGCAGGCAGTCAGAGATATCCATGAACAAAGACCTTGCAAATAAACCGGATCAGGGAGACCTTCCAAATTAGCCCCGCCTATGGTAGCACCGAAAGGAGAGATATAAGGCAGCCCGGCTGTATAACCTGACATGAATAGCAAATATTCCGCATTCTCACCCGGATAGTTTTCCTGATAAAGGCTGGCATAAATCGCGCCTACTCCCCAATAATACTTCATTGTGTTTCCACCAGCAGTAAAGGTTGCCAATGTTCCCTTCCACCTGACAGTTCTGGCTTTGGAAAGAAAGAAACCCGCACGGACACCTATCTGAGACGGAATCGCCATTGACAGCCCGATTACCGATAATGTTTCCAAAACGGATGTAAATGACTCTCCGCTCGGGTCAGCATATCGTATCGGATTCGCGCCTGCATAAAGATACCTGTGCAGCGTAACCGGCTCATGTTGCCTCCCCTGATAAGGATCATGCGTCAGAAACCGCCCGCT
>JAOZLU010000339.1 GCA_029934695.1 Desulfobacterales bacterium
GGATGTGAAAATTACGGGATGCAAAAAAACGCTTCGCTTAATTTTTGCACTCCTTATTAATCAGATTCAGACAGTACTCAACAGTGAAAAGTCCAAAGTGGAAAATGGAAAGTAACCTCTCAACATACTGAAATTATTCGGTGAAATCAACAGTTCCGGGAAATATCGGCATCAATAATTTCAGCATGTTACGAGAACTTGCAACTGACGTGAACAGCATGAAAACAGATATTTCATTTCTGCCCAACGAATATCCGAAAACTATTTGCACAAATTTTCAAAGATTGTTATAGTAATTGGAAAATTAACCAAAGAAACAAACAACCTTTGATGATGGTCCGAAAAATGAAATTTCAACCAAACAATAAAATTAAAATAGGCAGAAACCATTCATGCCCCTGCGGAAGCGGGCTGAAATATAAGAAATGCTGTCTCGGAAAGAGAAAAAAACCGCCGTCAGCATTTGAAAGCACAAAGGATTTTTATTACAGGCAGTACAAAATCCGTCTGAAGAAAAAAGAGGATATTGAAGGCATCCGAAAGGCCGGCCGTCTGGTGACAGAAACCCTTGATATGGTAGAATCAGCAATAAAACCGGGAATGACCACCGATGATATTAACACGCTGGTTCATGAGTTTACCATCAAAAACAGAGCCAGGCCTGCCCCACTGAGATATCGGAAATTTCCGAAAAGCACCTGTGTTTCTGTCAACGAGGTTATTTGTCATGGCATTCCCGGAAAAAGAGTGCTGGAGGACGGGGATATCGCCAATGTGGATGTGACCTCTGTGCTGGAAGGATATTTCGCGGATGCCAACAGGACCTTTTTTGTGGGAACACCCGGGGAAGATGCCAAAAAGATTGTGGGAATTTCCAAAGAAAGCATGAAAATGGGCATGAAAATGGTCCGGCCCGGAAACACCATCGGTGACATTGGCTGGGCCATCCAGAATTATGCAGAAGGAAAAGGCGCCTCAGTTGTCAGGGAATTTGTGGGCCACGGTGTCGGGTTTCAGTTCCATGAGGCCCCCCAGGTTCCCCATTATGGTCAGAGGGGAGATGGGATTCCCCTGATTCCGGGCATGGTTTTCACCATTGAACCGATGATCAATCTGGGAAAAAAGGAGTTGCGTGTCCTCAAGGACAAATGGACGGCCATCACCAAAGACGGGTCGCTTTCCGCTCAGTTTGAGCAGACAGTGCTTGTCACTGAGGACGGGTTTGAAAGCCTGACACCTTACGATTGAAAATTGAAAGTCAGACAGAAAGGGCCAATATAAATGAGTTCCACAGATGAGCAGATTCTCAGAGCGTCCAAAGAAATTATTGTAAAATTCATTGAGGCCGGAAGGGTTTCTCCGACAGCTTTCTCTGAAACATTCAAAAATGTTTACAATACCATCGAAGAAACCGTTAAAGGCATCGAAAAAATGCCTGAGAAGGAAATAAAGAACAAAACCTGAATTTGGGGTGCAAAAATAGAACATAGCGATTTTTTTTTGCACTGGCCAGAGAAGCAAAATCAGATATCTTGACATTCTGAAAAAAATGCTGATATGTCTGTAAACAGGAATTTTGTGAAAATTGGATTTGGCAGGGATGAATCTCTGCCACATTCAATCCTTGTCGTTATCAAAGGAGTTTTTTTTAAAAGGAAAGGAGTTTGCTTATGAATTTGAAAGTGTTCACTGTTTTGTTCCTTGCATGCTGTGTCTTATTTTCGGCTCCGGCCTCTTTCGGAGAAGAAAAAGCCCAAAGTGTGTCTGAATCTCAAACCGCTTCCGAACCTGAAGGAAGATTGCCGATTGCCTTCATAACGTCAGACAAATTTGAGTTTCCGTCTGTCATAGAAGGCAGTGAGGTGACAAATAATTTTATCATACAAAATAAAGGTACGGCACCTCTGAAGATTACAAGAGTAAAAACTGGCTGAGGGTGTACAGCCACCTCTTATCCAAAAGAGGATATCCCTCCCGGTGGTGAGGGAAAAATTTCAATCAAAGTGAATACAAGCGGCCGCAGCGGAAAAATGAGCAAGACCGCAACCGTTTACACCAATGACAAAAAACGGCCTCAGATCAAGCTGACAATCTCGGGCCTGGTGGAGAAATTTGTCATTGTCAAGCCGAAAGTGGTGAGGCTGAACGGACGCTCAGGAGAGCCGTTAAAGTCATCTGTCACCATTACGCCCAGGGAAAAATATCCCTTCAAAATTATTAAGTCCGAGGCAAAAAAAGGCTTGAATATTCGTTTTAAGCTTGAGGAGGTAAAAAAGGAAAAGGTGACAGAATACCTGCTGACCGTTGAAAATGTGATGAATAAAAAAGGCAGATATTTTGATACAGTTTCTTTGAAAACAGACAGCAAAATCAGGCCGGAGATACAAATAAAAGTGTATGGGAATATTTCTGAGGAAAAGAAGGATGTGAAGAAATAGTTGTCTGTAGCAGATCAAAAGCTTTCTGACCGCTCCTGCCGGATTGACGAGCATTATGAGTCTTTGGCGGCAGGCTTGTCCGGTTTGGATTTAGCCGTCCGAATCAGACGGCATGTCGAACTTTTTCCAAAGTTTTCGATCTGCTGATTTATGTTTATGGATCAAGAAACCGGGTTTTCCTAAAAATCCGGTTTCTTTTATTATGCAGGAAATTACAAAATCCGGACTGAGGAAGTGAGAAGTGGGAAAACTTTTCACTTTCAACTTTTCACTTTTGACTTTCAACTTTCCAGCGGAAGGAAAACAGCACATGGAGGAAATCAAAGTTGTTGCTTTTGACTGTGACGGTGTTCTTTTTGATACAGTAAAGGCAAACAAAGCTTACTATAATCGGATTCTGTCGCATTTTGGCAAACCGGAAATGACCTCTGAACAGTTTGCGTATTCTCACATGCATACGGTGGATGAATCCCTTGCCAATCTTTTTGGTGATGAAAAAATGCGTGAAGCAGCCCATGCTTACCGCAAAAAGATGGGGTACGGATCATTTATCAAATATATGGAAATGGAACCATATCTGAAACCTCTGCTTAAAAAGCTGAGGCCCGCATACAAGACTGCCATTGTCACAAACCGGACAGATACAATGCACCAGGTCCTCGCCGAATTCGGCATTGACAAGGATTTTGACCTGGTTGTCACCGCCCTTGATGTCAGCCGGCCCAAGCCTCATGCCAAACCGCTTCTCAAGGTTCTGGAGCATTTCAGCATCACCCCCCGCCAGATAATTTATGCGGGAGATTCAGAGGTGGATGAAATCGCAGCCAAAGCAGCAGGAATCCCCCTGATCGCTTATGACAACCCTTCTCTTTTGGCAGACTTTCATATAACGAGCTTAAAGGAAATTGAAAAAATTCTGGGCATTGATCACTGATAAGTGATCAATGTCCGGCGTTTACAGCCCAATAACAGGTGACAAATGACAATCAGCAAATTAGAAAATCATTACATCCGATTTGGTGTGGATGAAAAGGTCATCCGTGATGTGATGTCCCAGGCGTTATCGCGGGGTGGCGATTATTGCGATCTGTTCTTTCAGCACAGTTTCGGAAATCATATCCGACTGGAGGATCATGCTGTCAATCGCGCCCATTGCAGTATTGATTTTGGGGTCGGTATCCGTGTGCTGAAAGGGGAGCAGACCGGCTATTCCTTTACCGATGAAATTACCCCGAAGGCCATGAAACTTGCGGCAAAATACGCCGCCAATATTGCAGATTCAAATAAAGAAATCGCGCCTGTCCAAGTGAAACACCACAGGGTTACGAATTATTATCCCATCCAAACGCCGTGGGAGAAGGTTTCCATTGATCGTAAAATTCCTTTTCTCCGCGAAATCAACGAAAAAGTTTTTGCCGAGGATAAGCGGGTGATTAAATCCAATATCTCCTTTGGTGACGGAGCCGCTTATATTCTCATTGCCACTTCTGAGGGCAGAATAGTTTATGATTACAAACCTATGATACAAGTTTCCGTGACCTGCACAGCCGAGCAGAACGGTCAGCGGGAACAGAATTATTTTAATCTGTCATCTCGCAACGGGATTGAATTTCTGACACCCGAGACAATTGACTGGCTGGCAAAAGAGCCTGTCCGCCGAACAGTACAGCTTTTTGACGCGGTGAAACCTGATGCCGGGGAAATGGAGGTTGTCCTGGCTGCGGGCCGTTCCGGCATACTGCTGCATGAGGCTATTGGTCACGGGATGGAAGCAGATTTTAACCGGAAAAAAATTTCAATTTTTTCCGACAGGATGAACACGCGTGTTGCAGAAAAATTCGTGACCATTATGGATGACGGCACAAATCTGAATGTTCGGGGTTCCATTAACGTGGATGATGAGGGGAATGACACAGAAGCAACTTGCCTTGTGGAAGGAGGCATTCTGCGGAATTATCTGCATGACAGAATCAGTGCAAGGCATTATAGGGTACACCCCACGGGAAACGGCCGACGTCAGTCCTTCCGCTTTCCCCCTCATCCCCGAATGCGAAATACCTATATGCTCCCGGGACCACACAAAAAAGAGGAAATTATCCGCAGTGTGAAAAAGGGCCTGTATGCTGAATCATTTACCAACGGAGAAGTACTTATCGGCGCAGGCGATTTCACATTTTATGTGAAATCCGGGTATCTCATCGAAGACGGCGAACTGACAAGGCCGGTCAAGGACATCAACCTTATTGGCAACGGCCCTGAAGTGCTGCGGAATATTGTCATGGTGGCTGATGATTTCAAAATGGCTGAATCCGGGGGGACCTGCGGTAAAGACGGCCAGTGGGTTCCTGTGTCCCTGGGGCAGCCCACGGTAAAGGTTTCCAAAATTACGGTTGGCGGGATCAGATCGTAATAACGGATTCCACAGACCTCCGAGGTTTTCAAAACCTCGAAGGTCTGAATTTGTGCAAAATAAAACTTTGCGTCATTTCTGCTTATACCCGTTGCCGACGAAGCCGCCTGTGTCATCAACCTGCTGACACAGAGCGATCCGTTCTGCATCGCAACTCTGTTCTCCACACTCTTCTTGTCCATGGGGATGACAATATCATACAGGTCGGGGTCCCACGAATCCTTTGTCCCGTGCAGCATATCGGTCCAGAAGGCTCTGTCGTTGTCCAGTTTGCAGATGAGCTTGGCCGCAGCCCTGTCCACGATCAGAGACAGGGATTCCTCTCTCCTCCCAGGTCTCAGTCGCTCCAATGCGCTTTCTGATCAGACCTGGTATGTCATTGACAGCTTTGTTGAATTCCATAATCAGTTCCCTGACTTGGGAAGATTCAATAGCTGAAATGTCAGTGAAGGTATCGTGCGCAAATCCGACAGCCCAGGAGATGATTGTGGTGATGACAACGGCCATGGACAGTTGGGAGGAGGCAATAATGACTGCCGCGGCATTGGTGAAACCGTTGACCACCGGATGGGAGAGGAAAATTTTTTTCAGCATAGGCGGTAATCGGCGTTAAATATAAGGATGAAGCAGACCTGCGAGGTTTTGGAAACCTCGCAGATCTGATGTCGGGTGCTTAGTCAAATTTAAGCCGGTTCAACGGATTCAGCGAATAATTCTATACGAAAATATATGGCCGGGCACTTGCCTGCCTCAGAACCTGATCGTTGCGGACAGATAGCCAACCCACACTTTGTCAATGACAGCGTTGAACGTGTCAAAAGCTGTTGCCTCATCAATCTTGACGGGTTTGCCGAGAGGACTGCCGCTACCGGTATATTCATAATCATAATACTGGCCCCCGAGTTTCAGGAAAAAACTGTCATTCAGAAAGGGCTGAATATAGTAGCCTTCGTAAACGCTTCCCCTCGTGGCAAGCTTGCTTCCCACAAGAGAATCCTCGGCTCCTGAGAAATTGAACCAGTATTGCGAGCCCCAGCAGTATTCCAGACCGAGTTTCCCATCCCCCGGCATTGGAAAACGGACTCCTGCGTAAACACTGTATCCGTCATGTTTTTCAAGCATTCCGTCCGAACTCAGAAGCCCCTGCCCCATGATATTGTAAAAAGGATTCTGTGATATCTGCTTGGGGTCTGTATGGCTCCATGATCCGGCCAGAAACATGTCAACATCGCCGAACAATTCCGAAAAATTGCCCCTCAGCAGCAGGGTGGCCGCGTCCCAGTCACCCAGCTCGGTGGAAGGCTGCATTCTGGTTATGAATCCGCCGGTATTTTGGGAAAAGCTGTATGTGCTGTCGCTGTTTTCGGAAATGATGAACGGCATCACTGTCAGCCCTGTGAAACCGTCACTGATGTCCCATGCGTGCGCGTAATTGAATACAGCACTGTAAAGATCATCATCATAAAGCGTGGCGATGATGCCGAACAGATTCACGTCGTCCACATCCGGCTTGCTGTTGAGCGAATAACTGTTGCCCCATCCGCTTTCAAATCCCACACCATAGCAGAATTTGAAGGCTGCCCCGGGAATTTCGGTGGCATCTTCCAGACCGAAATTCAGGGACGCGCCGTCAAACTGCCAGTTGATAATGGTTGCAAGCGGGGAGCCTCCTTCCATGCTGTAGTTGCCGTACTCAAGCGGCGGGCCGTAAGTTGAGGGCCGTCTTCCCAGAGAAAAATTCACCGGCACTGATCCCAGTCCGCCTTTCAAATTGAAGTATGCCCTTTCAAGGCGGACTGTATCCCCGTGAGGAAGGCTGGTTGTGTTGCCGTCAAGGGTGACATCTCCGAGACTGCCGTTGTTGAATTTGACACCGGTGCTGTCTCCCCAGGCTTTATATACTGCAAGCCTGCCCGCGAAACCGAGGTTCCGGTTGACTCTTGCCTTCATGTTCAGGTGAACTTTGGTGGTGAATGCCACGTCATTGTCAGCATCTCTTTTTTCGGCACTGGGAACCAGATTGTAGTCTTTCATCATGTTCATCATGGCCTGGGCCTGTTCAGGCGTCGCGCCGTTGAATCCCATCGGGCCTATGCTTCCCATTGCTTCCAGCGTTGCCGGCATGTTCGGATCCTGCAACATTTGTGACAACACGGGATCCTGCATCATTGCCTGCTGCGTGCCCGGATCCGACATCATGTTTGTCAGCATGTTTGAAAATACTCCGGGGTCCTTCATTATTTCCAGAAACATATCGGGTGTCATCATGGACTGCATCATTGGTGACTGCATCATCTGCCCCATCATTCCCATCATCCCGTCACCCGGATAATTGTCAAAGAACCTGTTCGTCAGGTCGGCCGGCGCGACATGTATGTCAGTGTAATGAATGGAATCAAGCTTGGTTCTCATTTCCACGCCAAGGGAGAGCTTGTCTGTTGCTGTATGAAGTTCCGCCTTGTTCAGCCTTTCATCTATCTCGGCGATTTCTTCCCCCTGTTTCTCCAGTTTTCCGAGCTGTTCCTGAATTTTTTTCATCTGCTCTTTCATGCTCTCCAACTGTTGCCTGAGCTCCTGAACCTCCCCTGCAAAGATTTGCAGCGGACAGAAAGCGGACAGAAAGAAAAACAGTCCTGTTATCGTAAACATCAGTCTTGCTTTTGCCCCCACGCTTTTTTCCATGTTACTC
>JAOZLU010000939.1 GCA_029934695.1 Desulfobacterales bacterium
TTTTTTACGCAGTAAAAAACGAAACCCGCAACCCACCTTGACAAACGCACAGACGGAATCATAGAACATATCTGGATTTACAGAGGAGAACATGGTGGGAAAAAAAGAAAAAATCCAAAAGAAAATCATTAAAGTACTCGACAATGTTCCAGAATTAAAAGAAATTATCCTTTCATCTGATCCCATAGACGTTAAAAGGAAGAAAATCAGATATTTTCTGTCTGACATTCTTATCGCCACATTTGATGACGATCCCACAATCCCGCCGCTTGAATGGGTGCTGACCCGCAACGCCATCAATGTGTTCAGAAGTATTTTGTCAATCAGGAGCGAAAGGCTTGCCGGCTACAGTCTTCTTCAATACATAGATGATCTTCTGAATGAAGAAAATTTTAAAGGCATTGAAGAGCCGACAGCCGGCTTTTTTGCCGAACTTGAGCATTTGGTGAAAGCTGTTGTCGGAAAAACAGGTATTTATTCCGAAAAAATTCCGGCGTTTGTGAAATACGAGGGAACCAAAGCGTCAAAATTAAGGTCTTCAGATCTGTCAAAAATGGCGAGAACAGGGCAAAAATTTATGGATCGTTATCCCTTCGGACTGGATGACAAAGTGATCCGAAGACGCAGTGTCAACAAAACAAGAATATTAAAATATTTTGATGCCACGGAATTTGAATGGGAGGAGTGGAAATGGCATACCCGTCACATTATAAGAGATGCGGATACGTTAAACGCGCTTGTCAGACTGACGAACAAGGAATATCGGGCAGTGAAGCTTGCCCGGGAATTTAAAATTCCTTTCGGGATCACGCCCTACTACCTGTCCCTGATGGACAAGGGGCCTAACCGTGATAATGATTATGCGGTTCGCGCCCAGGTCATTCCGCCGCTTCACTATGTGGAGAACATGAAGGAAAGCAGAGACATGGCAGACTGCTCAATGGACTTCATGCTTGAAAACGACACCTCTCCCATTGAAGGAATTACCAGGCGATATCCGAATATCGTGATCCTCAAGCCGATTCTGACATGCCCCCAAATATGCGTGTATTGCCAGAGAAACTGGGAAATTGAGGATGTTTATTCGCAACAGGCGGCCCTGTCCAAAGAGAAACTTGAAAAAGCGATCCGGTGGATCGAAAATACGCCGGAGATCAATGAGGTGCTGATCACCGGGGGCGACCCCCTGCTGCTGTCAAATGAGAAAATCGAAAATCTGCTGTCCAAACTCTCTCGCATAAAACATATCGAGAGAATCAGAATTGGGACACGGACTCCGGTTACGCTTCCCCAGCGGGTGACAGATTCACTGGTGCGGAACATCACCCGCTTCCATCATCCCGGGAAAAGAGAAATCATCATTATCACGCACTTTGAGCATCCTTATGAGATTACGCCCCAAGCCATGACAGCGGTGCAGAAATTCCGCAGATACGGTATTGAAGTGTATAACCAGCTTGTTTACACCTTCTATAATTCCCGAAAGTTTGAGGTGTCTCTTCTGCGCCATAAGCTGCGACTGATCGGGGTCACGCCTTACTACACCTTCAACACAAAAGGCAAGAATGAGACAGATGATTACCGGGTTCCCATTCCCAGGCTGCTTCAGGAACAGCATGAGGAAGCCCGCCTCCTCCCCGGAACGGTTCGCACGGATGAGATTGTCTTTAATGTGCCGAGACTCGGGAAAAACTACCTTCGTGCGTCCCAGCACCATGATGTCATCTCCATCCTGCCTGACGGACGCAGGGTTTATGAATTTCATCCTTGGGAGAAGAAGCTCGCACTGATGGACACTTATGTTTACACAGATGTCTCAATTTACAATTATCTCCAAAGACTGAAAGCGGTCGGTGAGAATATCTCGCACTATAAATCCATCTGGTATTATTATTGATGTTTGATGTTTGATGTTGGATGTTTGATGTTGGATGCTTGATGTTTGATGTTTGATGTTTGATGTTTGATGTT
>JAOZLU010000340.1 GCA_029934695.1 Desulfobacterales bacterium
TATATCTTTGGTAAAATATTTTCGCCTTGGCATACTCTCTTTGTTTGTCAGAATATTTTCCATAAGCCTGATACTTTTTCATCATTTCATAAATCTTTTCCCGGGCGTGACGATTTTCAGGATCAGTCTGCAACACACGCTTATACATATTGAATGCGTTCTTTTCTTTCGGGGTCGTAAACTGCTGCTGCTCAAAATACATATCCCCCGCTTTCAGCAGATCAGAAGCGGATCGGGTAATATTTTCCAATTCTTTCAGGCTGTTTTCAATCTCTCGGATGTCCGGCCCGGCATTCTGGTCTCCAAGGACATTCTGCACATATTGTGTTACAGACAGGCACTCCTGATAAAACATTTTTGACTTGGTGTAATTTTTTTGTTCATAAGCGGTGTTTCCTGATGTTTTACAGATTTTTATTATTTCACGGATTTTTTTCCGGGCATAGAGATTTTCAGGATTTATTTTTAACACTTCTTTATAATTTTCATAAGCATTTTTTTCTTTCGGGGACGCAAACTGCCGTTGTCCGAAAAAAGCATCCCCCTCTTTCAGCAGTTGATCCACACGTTCTGATTGCGGGTTCAATTCAAACTCAATTTCAGAAAACTCGCCGGAATGCACCTGTACCGCGCCGGATTTTTCCGGATACCCGTCCGCCCTGACGCGTACAATGGCCTGACCGACCGGAACAGACTCAAAATCTGCTGGACTTTCCAGATGCGCTGTCCCTTGAATATTATCATTAATATATACTTCCACATCAGGAACATCAACAATCACCTTGATACGTCCGGGCATCGGAGGCGGTTTACGGAGGGTGAATATAACGCTTCCGGTCACTTTTTCCCCTGCATCATCTGTCGTGGCCGTTATGACGGCTTTTTCAGATGCTTCATCAATGGTATCCGGCAGAATATAATAAAAAATCTCAGCATTGGCTGTGTCTCCTGAAAGACTGCCCGGGCCTTCAATATGCCATATAAATTTGACATTTTCCTTATCTGCCCGGGCGGTTATCTTTATTTCTTTGAGGTCCGATCCCACAGAAATGCTTTGAATATCAGGTTCTGCGATAAGCTCCACTGTGGTCTGAGCATACACATTTCCCATGGATGGCATACTCAGGAAAACCATAATAAATAAGGCCAAAATTATTTGTTGCTTCTGATGCATTTCAATCCCTCCTTGATGGTTCCGGGTATCAGTCATGTCGGTTTCACATCAGCCTAAAAAAATTATGATATACCTGTTTATAAAAATAATCAAGCAAAATGCAGATGCAGTGCATTTGTATCATGGTTTTCATACTGTTGCATAATATTATGTTTTAAATCATTTTTATGCACAACAGTTAAAAGTGGAGTAACCCTGCAAGATGCTGAAATTATTCAATGGAAATCGCTGATTCCAAAATATCAGATCAATAAATTCAGCAGGTTGTGGGAACTTATGACTGTCGGGTTCTATAATTGTCCCATTACTGAGATAAAGGCTTCGGAATTTAACTCTTGCAATCAGGCGCGGGATTGGCTATTTTTTCTGGTGCCTTATCTTTGTTTCGGTCACCCGCTCCGGAATTGGCAAATCTGGCTGGTTGCGGCCCGGATTTGCCAATCCGGGTCGAGCCTGAATGGCTCCAAACAAAAATCATAGCCAACTTTCAACTTTCAACTTTCAACTTTCAACTTTCAACTTTCAACTTTCAACTTACAATATCACCATGAAAAAACAGACAAAACGTATTTTGACCATCATTTTCCTTTGCGGTGTGCTGGGACTGGGTTACGGATTGTCCCGCCATTTTTCACATTTCAACCGTATTGTGCTGGAAAAATTTGAAGGCAAGCTGTGGGAACTGCCTGCCCGTGTGTATGCCCGCCCTCTGGAGCTTTATATGGGAATGCCGCTGGTCCCTGCTGCACTCGAACAGGAACTCAGACTTATGCGGTATCTTCGTGTGGATCATCCGGTGGATATGGATGTCCCCGGAAAATTTTTGCGCGCAGGGAACACTTTTACCATCTTTTGCCGTCCTTTTAAATTTGAAGACGGTGAATCTGCCTCAGAAAAGATTCAGGTGGTTCTTCAGGGAGGGAAGGTGGAATTGCTTAAAAACCTGGATTCGAGCACTTTCCCAGATATGATCCGCCCTGACCCTGTGCTGGTCGGCAGCTTTTACCCGGCACATCACGAAGACCGTGTGCTGGTGGCAAAAAAGGATGTCCCCCCGCTACTGGTCAAAACCCTTCTCGCTGTGGAAGACCAGGGGTTTTACAAGCATTATGGCATACAGCCGTCAGCGGTTCTCCGGGCTTTGATTGCCAACATACGGAAGCGCAAGGTGGTTCAGGGCGCGAGTACGATCACCCAGCAGTTGGCAAAAAATTTCTTTCTTAGCAATAAAAAAACACTCAGACGCAAGATTGAAGAGATGTTCATGGCCCTGGCTCTGGAATGGAATTATGAAAAAGATCAGATTCTGGAAGCCTATATGAATGAGGTCAATCTGGGGCAGGACGGGAAACGGGCCATTCACGGGTTCGGGCTGGCAAGCTCCTTTTATTTCGGAAAGGCTGCCAAAGATCTGCGGACGCATGAAATCGCCCTGCTGGTGGGATTGCTCAAAGGGCCGTCTCTTTATGACCCCCGGCGCAATCCTGAAAGAGCCATGAAACGGCGCAATATCGTTCTGGAAATCATGAAAAAAGAAAACCTCATTCGTACGGATATTGCAGAACAGGCAATCCGTGCGAGCCTGGATGTGACAGATGATCCTCCAAAGGGAACCACCCAGTTTCCCGCATATCTGGACATGGTCAGACGGCAGTTGCTTCAGGAATACCGGGAAGAGGATTTGCGCTCGGCAGGATTACGCATATTCACCAGTTTTGATCCGCAAGTTCAGTCTGCCGCAGAAAAAGCGGTATCATCCGAGATCAGCAGAATTGAGAACGCGCGTCGTCTTCCCAAAGGAAAGCTTCAGATCAGCGCGGTTGTCACCTCAACCGGAGGAAATGAAGTTCTCGCAGTGATAGGGGGACGCTCTCCCCGTTTCAAAGGATTTAACCGCGCCCTGGATGCCAGACGCCCCATCGGTTCCCTGATGAAGCCTGTGGTATTCCTGACCGCTCTGAGTCATTCCGAACGATACACCCTGATTTCCCAGGTGGATGATTCGTACCTGAGCGTTTCCACTGAGACCGGCAAAAAATGGGTACCCAAAAACTATGACCGCGAGTATCACGGGAATATCCCTCTTTATTTTGCGCTGGCGCATTCCTATAATGTCGCGACGGTACGCATGGGGATGGACGTGGGGCTTTCCAATGTGTTTGAAACCCTCCGGAATATGGGCTTTGAGCAGGATGTAAAACCGTATCCAGCCGCACTGCTGGGAACCGTGGAAATGTCTTCCCTTGAAGTGGCCCAGATGTATCAGACCCTGGCCGCGGGCGGCTTTTATTCTCCGGCTCGCACCATTCGCTCGGTGTTCAGGCCTGATGGTGCATCTTTGCAGCGATACCCCCTGACAGTGCGGCAGAGTCTCGATCCCGGGCCGGTGTATCTGCTCAATAAAATCTTGCAGACCGTTGTTGTGGAAGGCACGGCGCGGTCATTGAACAAAACGCTGCCGGAGGAACTGGGCGCGGCAGGCAAGACCGGAACCACCAATGATCTGAAAGACAGCTGGTTTGCGGGCTTTACCGGAAATCATCTCGCTGTGGTGTGGATGGGACGGGATGACAATAAATCCTGCGGCCTGACAGGGTCTTCGGGCGCGTTGCAGGTGTGGGGCAAAATCATGGCCGGCCTCTCCAATACGCCTCTGGAACTTCCTCTGCCCGAAGAGGTGGAATGGGCTGTGATTGATTCGGAAACAGGCATGAGGACAGACAAAGCCTGTGAAAATGCAATGGCTGTGCCGTTTCTCATGGGGTCTGCTCCCACAGAGACTGTTTCCTGTCCGGAGGGCGAGAAAAGAGAAAAGACAGCAGAAGAAACCAAAAAATCAGGGTCGGCATTCATGCGCTGGCTCAAAGAGGTATTCAAATGGGAAAAAAATACTCAGAAAGAACCTTATCAATGGGAAGAAGACACTCGGCAGAAAGGACATTGATCTTTATTCTGCTGGCAGGACTGATCTTTTCGGCATGTTCAACCCGCTATACCATGCCGGAAAGAGAGGATGCCGTCGTTCTCAGGACACCCCCTGAAGGAGTGCCTCAGATCGGGGCAAAAACTGTGAGTCATCCGACTCAGTCTCCTTCGCCTTCTTCTTCGCTCCTCATTGTCGCCCGTCTGACAGAGTCGGCAGAGGGACATCTGAAAGCCGGGAATCTGGATCGTGCCTTTGCCACTGCGGAGCGGGCGGTCAGGATCGACGCTTCAAACCCGCGTCTCTGGAATCTTCTGGCGCGGGTTCAGCTCCGCCGCGGCAATGTCCGTCAGGCAGAACAACTGGCCAGGAAATCGAATCTTCTTGCCAAACGCGATGCATCCCTGCAAGCTGAAAACTGGCGGATCATTGCCAAGACTCTGAGGAAAAAAGGCGCGGCTGAAGCTGCCGAAGATGCGGAGTTTAAGGCGAGGGCGTTTGATGCTTATGATTAGTCAGCGGGTTTGGCACTTTCCAGGCCCTGGTTTGTGAGGGGGCAGTGGCGAAATTGGGGGAGGCGGAGCCCTATATGCATCATGCTAAGACTGCCGGACGGGGTTGCAAACCCCGTCCGGCACATCATAGATCAATAAAAACAGACGGTTACGATCTCAGCTTGATGTATATAAGGCGGAGCCTCGTAACGAGTTCAAATAAATATTTATGCGGAGAAAGGAGAGGTTTTTGACGAAACGTGATGATTATGACAGTCCGTGGAAGGACATACTGGGAGAGTATTTTGAACCGTTCATGCGGTTCTTTTTTCCGAAGATTGCGGAGGAGATCAATTGGAAAAAAGGCTATGAGCCTGCGGACAAGGAACTGAGGCAGATAACCCGTGAGGCTGAGACGACGAAACGCTTTGCGGACAGGCTGTTCCGGGTGTGGAAGAAAAATGGAAATGAGACATGGATCATGACGCATGTCGAAATCCAGGCACAGAAAGAAACCGGTTTTCCGGAGAGAACTTTCATTTACAACTACCGTATCCGTGATCTTTACAGGCGCACTGCTGTGAGCCTCGCCGTACTTGCGGATGAAAAGCCGAACTGGTACGCATCTGTCTATCTCGACAAACTATGGGGATGCCTGACCGTGTTCCGTTTTCCCGTTGCCAAAGTTCTGGAATACAGGGAAAAATGGGACGAGCTGGAAAAATCAGACAACCCTTTTGCCGTCGTTGTTATGGCGCATCTGAAGACCACAGAGACAAAGGGGAATGAAACAAGCCGGAAGCAGTGGAAGGTTGAACTGACAAAAAACCTTTATCGGCGAGGTTTTGAAAAGCAGGACATTATAAATCTTTACCGCTTCATTGACTGGATAATGGTGCTTCCAGAAAAGCTGGAGGAAGCATATCATCAGGAAATCACTGAATTCGAGGAGGAACGTAAAATGCAGTACATCACAACAGCCGAGCGGATCGGCATGGAAAAAGGCACAGAGATAGGCACAAAGATAGGCCGAAAGATAGGTCAAGAAGAGGGCAGCCTGAAAAAAGCAAGACAGACAGCCACAAACCTTCTTTCATTGAATGTGCTGACCCTGAACCAGATTGCACAGGTAACAGGATTGAATCTGGGGGATGTTCAGAAATTACAGAAAACAGTGACGCGGGGCAACGCTTAAATAATGTCTTCTTTTCACTTTCAACTCATCTCTGAATAAGAGAGCGATAGGCTGAAATCATCTGGGACACCTTTAATTTCCAGCAATGCTGTCTTGCCGGTCTTTCTCCGGGAAAGAATCGCAGTGCTCTGGGAAATTTTCCGTTTTATTCCGTCAGTCCAGTCCAGAAAATACGCCAGTTCCTTTCTTCTTCCGGCAAACAGATCGCCGATTCTTTCTTCAAGTCATAAGGTGATTTTCAGGAATCTGATTGTAACGGATTGGGGGAAGGAAACCCGGCTTTTCCGAAAAAAGCCGGGCTTTTTTTCCAGTAAGTTATTAAAACTTACGGCTGATGAGATATTAAAGTCCGCAGTTCCTTTATTCCTTACAGACATCAGCGGAAACGGATATGAATTCATCTTTCATCCTTTATCCTTCATTTTTTCCGCTTTCACTTTAACGCTTACAATTGACTCGGAAATTTCTTTTAGCTGCTCCGGCGACAGGCTGAATGTTTCTGTCAGCGATTTTATGTATGGATCATCATTTGCCACAATGGAAAAGGTCTGCTCACCCATCACCTTGATATTTTCAAAGCCTGCGGCGGCAATGCTGTCCAGATACTCTGTTTTCAAAAGCGCACCGCCGACGCAGCCCACATAAGCGTCAATGCTTTCCTTTATCTTGTCCGGGAGCGGCCTGAGCAGGACAATGTCGGATATCATCATTCTTCCCCCAGATTTCAGAACCCTGTAAGCTTCCTGGAACACACGTTTTTTGTCAGGCGAAAGATTGATCACACAGTTTGAAATAATAACATCCGCAATATTATCGGCGGCCGGTAAATTCTCAATTTCACCCAGTCGGAATTCCATATTTCCGGCATTCACCTTTACAGCATTTTTTCGTGCAAGGCTCACCATGTCAGGCGTCATATCCACACCGATCACCTTGCCGGTTTCCCCTACTTTTTTTGCTGCAAGAAAGCAGTCCATTCCGCCACCTGCCCCAAGATCAAGAACAACTTCCCCCTGCTTCAGTGTGGCAAGAGCGGTGGGATTGCCGCATCCCAGTCCGAGATTTGCATCGTCCGGAACAATACTGAGTTCCTCATCCGAATATCCGATATCTTTGCTGAGATGATCCGCACTGCTGTCTTTTCCGCAGCAGGATTTGGCAGGGCCGCAGCATGATGTTTTGTTTCTGGCGATTTCACCATATTTGTCTCTTACGATTTCCCTCGGGTCTTCCATTTTATCCTCCTTATTTTTTCGACAGTGAAAAGTTGAAAGTTGATCTTCTGAATATTGTATACCTTTTTAATACATACAATCTAAGGAACTCGGAAAAAACGCATTATCCCGCCTGTGCGGGATGCAAAAAACCGCTTCGCTTAATTTTTGCACTCCTTGCGAACTTTCATGGGGTAATGCGTTTTTTCCGGGTCCCTAATCATCAGGTCGGAAACGTCAATTTTTTTCCAATGACCTTAAAATATAATTTTATTTCAACATGTTAAGTAAATAAGAAAAACTTTTTGTCCTGTACACAGCAAATCCCTTTGGAAATGCCTGGGATTTGTCAATTTCAGAAGAGCAGTTCAGGGAGCATTTTTAATTTGCTGAGTTTAGAAATCCCTTCGGGAATGCTTGGGATTTGTCAATCCCAGGCGAGCATTTTTGGAAAGTTGCTGATTTGTCAATCCCAGGCGAGCATTTTCATTTTGGGAGCAATGCCTGGGATTTGT
>JAOZLU010000341.1 GCA_029934695.1 Desulfobacterales bacterium
TTCTGCCGGACGGGGTTTGTAACCCCGTCCGACAAAAGCAATTTGCAAAATTGCTTTACAAAACCGGTTCAGTCCATCCCATGGGATCTTCTGCCCTGCCGTACTGGATGTCTGTCAGTTCTTTATAGAACCTCTCGGTGAGGGGGCCGACTTTGTTATCGCCGATGGTGACCTCTTCATCCCCGAATCTGACAGTGCCCACAGGTGAGATGACTGCCGCTGTTCCGCTCCCGAATATTTCCACTTTCCTTCCCTCTTTCTGGGCATCTATGATTTCCTGAATAGCCACCCGGCGTTCTGTGCAGGGAATGTTCCAGAGCTTGGCAAGAGCGATCACCGAATTCCTGGTAATACCCGGGAGGATGCTGCCGTTGAGCGCGGGGGTGATCACTTCGCCGTCTATGACGAAAAAGATATTCATTGCGCCCACTTCTTCCACATATCGCTGTTCCACGCCGTCCAGCCAAAGCACCTGGGTATATCCTTTTTTATGTGCCTGCTGTCCTGCGTAAAGGCTTGCCGCGTAGTTCCCGGGTGTTTTGGCCTCACCCAGTCCCCCGCGGACGGCGCGCACATGTCTGGTAGTCACCCATATTTTGACAGGATTGAACCCCTCCGGATAATAGGCGCCCACTGGCGAAAGAATAATGAAAAAACGATAGGTGTCGGATGCCTTCACCCCCAGAAACACATCAGTGGCAATAATGGTGGGCCGGATATAAAGGGAGGTTCCGGGTGCGCCGGGAACCCAGTCTTTTTCAACAGTGATCAACTGTTTCAGTGCGTCAAGGGCAAAGCGTTCGTCAATTTCCGGTATGCATAAAAGCCTGCTGGAAGAGTTTGAGCGATGTATATTTTCCTTGGGCCTGAACAGTTGAATATTGCCTTTTTCTGTCCTGTAAGCCTTGAGTCCTTCAAAAATAGCCTGCCCATAGTGCAACACCATGGTCGCGGGGTCCATTTCAAATGGTTTGTAGGGTTCAATACGGGGATTATGCCATCCTTTTGCAGGATTATAATCCATGTTGAACATATGGTCTGTAAAAATCTGTCCGAACCCGAGTTTTGATTCATCTGCGGGTTTTGGCTTTAATTCCTTAGCTTTTGTAATCGTTATTTCCATCTCAATTCTCCTTCATAAAATTTGGGGATTCAATTCCTCAATTTACAATTCCCACAGCATCAGCCCTGTTATCGTGTCAGGGACTCTTTCCAGCGGATTTCCCACAAGTTCCTGAAGATCAATTTCTCCGGCAAAAATGATGGTTTCCGAAAAAAGATGGCCTCCCATGGTTTTTCCCTGTTCATCACATACGACAATATGGGCGTGTACCATGGGGGATCCGTCTTTTAACGAAATATTGCCTGTGCAGGTTACGATTTCAAGGGCGCCTTCTTCCCTGAAAGTGACATACACCTGCTGTTTTTGATCATACGCGCCGATGGTTGCCGATGAAACAGCGCCGATCAGGGAAAAGGCCGCCATCTGAACTGAGTTTCCTTTGCAAAACTCCTCAATGGATGTGATCAAATCCTTTCCATGAGGAAGCCGCCCCAAAAACCGGCGTCCGGGTTCAAACTCTGTGCAGGTCATTTTTTCCATTTCAGAACCTCAAAGCAAATTAAATTTCAAAATCAGTAAACGACAGTGAAAAGTTCAACGTGAAAAGTTGAAAATAATCATGTGACATGCTGACATTGTTCAGTGTAATCGCTGATCCGGAAAATACCGCACCGGTAATTTGTGGAAACTTGCGACTTTCGGGTAATGTCTGTTGCATATCATCTTAAAGGACATAGCACAGTTATTTTTTTTATCAAGATTTAAGTTTGGGAAATGAATTCCCCAATTTAAGCTAAAATTCTTTGTAAACCCTCGCCAGGGGATGCCCCGGTGCTATGATGTCAAGATCCAAAAAATATCCGTAGGGTGTCTGAAGTGTCCGGTAACCCGTACTTTTCAGCCGTTCCTGTGTCCGGTCCAATAAGGCTTTGGCTCGCTCCGGCTCGGCCTTTTCTTCTCCCAGATGGGTGAAAGAATGCAGAATAACATTGGTTATTCCCCATTTGCGGGCCAGCCATTTTGCGTTTTTTACCAGTTTGGTTTCTGCCGAACTTTTCTCTTCCAAATCTTTCGGTTCAACATGAACAAAAGCCACCACCACTTTTTCATTCTGAGCAGGCTCGGCTTGGGGCGCATCATCCAGTGTTTTCATGGCAGGCGTCCAGTTGAAATGATCACAGTACCAAAATAAGATTCTCATGGGTTATCTGCGGCGTTGTGGCGAGTCTTTTTTTAAGGAAACAATGGTCAGGGGCTGAGGATTTTGTCATATCCGGCAGACGGAGTGCAAATGGGAAAGCACGGAAACTCAGCAGATTTATGATATTGAATGAGAGCCTTGGAAGCGATTCACAGAACGTGATCGTCAATCTGCTTATGGAGGCCGTGAAAAAAACGAACCGCCAAGTATCCCGGTCAGAACTGCAGACCAAACATCTGACATCAAACATCAATATGCGTTCACAAGTGCAGCATCTGGAAACGGTTCAAAAGTATTTATGAACTTGATGCCGATTTCATAAATACTTTTCTTCACCGACCATCTGTACCATCGGATATCTATCCCTGATTCAAAAACTCCCTCGGGCGAAAAAATCTTCATATTTAATTCAGGCTGCTGGTTCCCGGCAATCAGATAACGTCCGTTCAGAAGGACCCGGTCCGAGTTAAGCACAGCATCCCCCTTTGACAAATGATCAATCGTGACCATCATCTGATCTTGAAAATCAGGAAAGCGGACTTCAAGCAACGCATTCCACAACACCACATATCGCTTTTTGCACTGACGTTTCTTTTTCCAAAACAGCATCTTTTTTTCTCCCTTCCGTCATAACAGTTGCATCGGACAGACCCAAATTTTAAATCCCTTCTTACTAAGATGCTATACACATGAAAGTTCTTTTTTCTTACATGTCAAAAATGGGGACTGGTTCAGTTCAATGGGAAATCATGTAAAATCAGCCTGTTACACAGGCATGTCGAAAATCGGACAACCTGCCGTTTTTTAAGACAAATCCATGCGATTTCCCTGAAAAATCCCATTGAACTGAACCAGTGCCGAAACCGTTATAATCGGAAAAAATCTGATTATAACGGATTAAGGGAGGCCCGTAAACGTGAAACGTGCCTGTGAACCCCGTGTATGTTCCGTTCACGGGCACGGGCATGTTCACGAGGAAACTCCAATCAGAAAATATATTATAACGTAGCGTAGCGGAACCACCAGACATCCGCACAAGGTGGGTTCAGCTTCCTGCATTCC
The DNA here is from genome assembly GCA_029934695.1 of Desulfobacterales bacterium. Classification (GTDB taxonomy): domain Bacteria; phylum Desulfobacterota; class Desulfobacteria; order Desulfobacterales; family 4be13; genus JAOZLU01. The sequence continues at coordinate 3,327 of JAOZLU010000341.1, forward strand.
GGGTATTTTGTTTTTGGGAATCCTGAAATCTAAAACAATGCATCTGCAAAAAGTGCCGGATCAAAATCGTGCAGGTCTTCAAGCTGTTCCCCTACGCCGATATATTTCAGAGGGATGTCAAAGGTGCTGCATATACTGACAACAATTCCTCCTTTGGCGGTTCCGTCCAGCTTTGTCAAGGCGATTCCGGTAACCCCGATGGCATTGTTGAACAATCTGACTTGGGACAGGGCATTCTGGCCGGTGGTGGCATCAAGAACCAGAAGGACTTCATGGGGAGCGTCAGGAATTTTTTTTGAAAGGGCCCGCCTGATCTTTTTCAATTCTTCCATCAGACTGATTTTTGTATGGAGCCTCCCGGCGGTATCCACAAAAACAATATCCTTACCCCTTGCAACCGCGGCTTCGACACCATCATAGGCAACTGCCGCAGGATCAGCGTTGTCTCTGTGTCTGACGATATCCGCACCGGCTTTTTCCGCCCAGATCACCAGTTGTTCAATAGCCGCGGCCCGGAACGTGTCCGCAGCGGCAATCAGAACCTTTTTGCCTTCGTCCGAGGACTTTGCAGCGAGTTTTCCGATGGTGGTGGTTTTTCCGACACCGTTGATGCCCACGATCATAACAACATGAGGTTTGGCGGTCGCCTTTTCAGGGGCGGCTGTCTGTGTATTCAGCAACGAGATGATTTCCTCTTTCAGCACCGCCTTCAACTGATCCGGGTTTGATATTTTTGGGAACTTTTTTGAGATGTTCTCCATGATATCCATTGTGGTCTGAACACCAATATCCGAAGTTATCAGACGTTCCTCAATTTCCTCCCACAGGTCTTCCATGGTTGTGCCGCTTTTAAAAAGGTTCTCAATATCCGTTGTAAGAAATTCCCGAGTCTTGGACAGACCTTTTCTCAGGTGCCTGACAAAACCTGAATCCGGCTCAGACTGAAAACCGGCCGGATACCCGGGGATGCCTTCATCAGATTCTTGGAACATATTTATTGTAACAGTTTCATCTTCCTCAAAAACTTCCGTTGCTTTGTGTGTTTTCTGTTCTGATGGTGTTTTTCTGTCCTGCTTGCTTTTTTTTTTGAACCAACCCATAATAATTCTGTTCCCTTTCAAAGAATCCCACCTCTTTTTAAAATATAGTGGGAGAGAATTGCAGACTGTCTGCATTCTAAGTTAACTCGTCAGTGAAAGAACTTCACAACGGGTTCAATGACATATACCTGATTCGGAAAATACTTTGCGGCATTTATTCTAATAAGTTATAAGAAGTTACGACTGGCAATCAGGCTGAAATGAACTTTTGTTATTTTCCCCTGCAAATTTATGAACAGATAACATAACAGGATCAAAATTTCAACATCTCCCTTGTAAAAAGTTGATATTGGAGAAAGAAACCCGGCTTTTTTTGATGAGCGGATTCTTCCCTGCCGCAAAAAACCGGGTTCCTGCACATCCTTGCAAAAAGTTGAAAAAATGTTCTTTTTGACAATTTAATTCCTTTTCTGATATTATTTCTAATAATCGCTGACGGAGTGGGTTAATTGCTTGTTAATGGGCAGTTTTATTATTTCTAAATCTTTAATTGAGGGTTGCATGGATTTCAACCGGAGGCTGGGAATGGTTTGAATTCAATCCGGAATCATTGGAGCGGAAATGATGGACAGGATGTGTCACAGCCACGCTAACGAGCAGCCCGGGAGATTTTGTGTTTGCCCATCCCGCAGAGTGTGCAGCGGAAGCAGCCGATTTTTCAGATTATGCCTGGGAAATGGTCGAAAGAACATCAGGAGCCTGCATGACGGTGCTCACCAGTCTGAAAATCCGGATGCGGTCAGGCGTGTCTGTCAGAAGCAGACATTTGCCAATCTGGATACAGATTTTAATGAATATCCTGTGGAGCCATCATTGTAAAAGAAGTCAGAGGACAATGAAATTCTTGAACTCACAGCGATGATCAAACGCGGGGGGAAATTTCAACGCAGATCATGATGGCTGGGAGTGGTTCATGCTGAATCCCGCGGATATGACGGTCACAGGCCAAGGTGGCATAATTAACCATGCAGGTCGAAATTTTTCCAGAATTTCCTATCATAAAACCTGAATAAAATGACTTTTATCAGCATCCTTAATATTTTCGGAATTTTCCCAAAAAAATAAAAAACACCCAGCATTTTCCTGAATCGGATAAGTACCCGGCCAAAAGTTTTCCGGGATTTTTTCCTGAGAAAACAGACCGCGGATGAGTAAGCGGCAGGACAGTCAGTTCTGCTTTGCCGATTGTGTCATGTAAAATCCGAACCGCCTGCCGGATTTGTCAATCTGACAGGAGCAGGCATGGAACTTATCCGGGGTCACGGGCAATAAGTATTTGAAAATTCTGCTGAATATAATCATAAAATTAAATATTGACATTTAATATATTTCTGATAAAATAAACGATTTTGCAATTGGTATGAGTTGCCAGATCGTCAAGTTGGGTAAAATTTTCATGTTCGGCACTTGTTTCAGCTATCCCCTGACAAGGCAGGATAAACGAAACTTTTCCCAACTGAATTTTTTGCTGTGTACAGGACAAAAAGTTATGGTGGATGAGAAACCCGGCTTCTCCCGAACGGGCCGGTGTCCTGTCAGAAAAAAACCGGGTTTCTTTTTTGTTCCGTTTCATCAATGTTTCTGAAAATTTGCATTTATGCAGAGCTAAGTTTCATCTGAACCGGATAATTCTTGAAGTCGGATTGTATAAGTGATATGGCCACTGATAAATTTTAAATAAGGAGAATAATATGTCAAATTGGGAACCAAAAATTGTCGCTTTTCTGTGTAACTGGTGCAGCTACGGCGCAGCCGACCTTGCAGGTGTCAGTCGTATGCAGTATGCCCCCAATATACGGGTCATACGGATTCCCTGTACCGGAAGGATGAGCCCCAAGTTCATCCTGGCTTCATTTATGAACGGGGCAGACGGCGTATGGGTTTCCGGGTGACATCCCGGAGACTGCCATTACCTGGAAGGTAATTACTATGCCCGTCGGAAATTCACGCTTTTTAAAAACCTTATGGAACATACAGGAATTGAGCCTGGCCGTCTGCATTTTTCATGGGTGTCTTCAGCAGAAGCAACAAAGTTCATCGAAGTTGTAACCCAAGTTACCGAGGCAGTCAGAGCATTGGGGCCTCACAAAAAATTTGAAAAAAACATGCCTGAGGTGGCTTAATATGTTGGGATATATAGATAAAATAAAAGAAATATCAGAACGGCTCCTGAAGGAGGGCACTGTTGACATGGTCATCGGTTTTAAGAAAGGAACCCTGCCCATGATGAACGAACCCTGTCTTGCAAAAAAGCCTGACGATGTGGAAAAGCTGATTTGGGACAGCAACTGCGGCATCAACCTGACGAATTATCTGACCGACAGAAAGGAAAAAATCGCCGTTGTTGCCAAAGGGTGTGACTCTCGGAACATTGTCACCCATATCATTGAAAACAAGATCAAAAGGGACCAACTTTTTATCATCGGTGTACCATGCAAGGGGATGATCGACCGGCATGAAATTGCGTCCATGTTTGAAACGGAAATCCTGTCGGTTGCCGAAGAAAATGGCAAGGTTATTGTAAAAAGCAAAGATTCTGAAAAAACTCTGGAAAAAGGGGATGTGCTACAGAAGAACTGTGCTGTATGCACCCACAGAAATCCCGTCATACATGACGAACTGGTCGCTGACCTTGTGGAAGAGCAGAAGGACGTGGACCGATATGCAGATGTCCGTGAAATCGAAGCCATGTCTTCGGAAGAGAAATGGAACTGTTTCGATGATCTGCTGTCCCCCTGCGTCCGCTGTTACGCATGCAGGAACGCATGTCCGCTTTGTTACTGTCCCATCTGTTTTGTGGATGAATCCCAGCCCCAGTGGGTGGGCAAAACCACAGACCCCGTTGACACAAAAACATTTCATTTTCTGAGGGCTTACCATTGTGCGGGCAGGTGTACGGATTGTGGAGCCTGCGAGCGCGCATGTCCGGTGGGGATCAATATGAGGATGTTGACAAAGAAGCTGGAAAAAGACTGTTTTGAATCTTTCGGATGGGAAGCAGGGCTGACACTCGACGAGCGTCCGCCTCTGGATACTTACAAACCTGAGGACCCAGAAGATTTCATTAAATAGAAGTTTGATATTTGAT
>JAOZLU010000940.1 GCA_029934695.1 Desulfobacterales bacterium
CATTGCTCTTGTAACTCTCTTTGTCGGTCCGGAGGTCGGAGATGAAGATGCACTCGTCAACCTCGTACTTAACCTCCACCGTCGCCCCGGTCCACAGTGTCGTCTCCTTGGTGTCCACGTTGTGCTGCACCGGATCAAAGAATATCACCACCTCCGTGTTGTCTCTGCCGTGGCGGACCCTGTGATCATAGTTCGTCTCGGGATACAGCCCCGTGACATCCATGACATCGGACAGACCCCACTGACCGGAACCGGGTATGAAATGAATGCTCGGAATGTTGAGCTGACCGAGGGACTTGGTGTCCCCGCCGACCAGCCGCAATGAGATCACGGAGGAATTCTTCGGCAGTGTCATGGTTGTCACGAAATACGGAAGCACGGGCAGATGTTCCGTGACATCGGTCTCCGCTCCCGGAATATCGAGAAGGTCGAAGGAATCCTGCTGAGTGACATTGTAATCGGTCACACTGAAGGTGAACGTCCTGCCGAAGGTGCCGCCGGAACGCATGCGGGGCCCGAAGGCTGTCCGGCCTTCCGGTCTTTCCGGGACACCCTCTCCGACTGTGCCGACATCCCTGTCGGACACTCCCATCCTCCTTTCTGCCGTCTGAGGAAGATTGTTCTCCATCCACGGGATGCCAAACAGGTGGAACTGTGTGGCCGTCCGGCGGGTTTTGTAGGTGCCGCCTGATCTCCCTCCTGTTTTCCCCGTGTATTCATCAAGTGCCCCCCTGAACGCCTCCCCGACGGTTGTGTCCGGTTTTATGAGTTTCCTGACAAACAGGTGATACAATTTCACACCATACCCAAGCCGGTCGGTGATGTAGCCGGGTGCATACACCATGGCGGCACTTCCGAAGTAACCGCCTGCCCCCCTGTGTATGAACTCGTATGCCAGGCTCGACGTGGGAATATCGCTTCTCTCTTCTGTCGCTGCCGAAAAACAGGTCTGCATGGCCACAAAGTATCCCTCGGCATAGGTGGCCTCAGTCCCCAGACTGTCATGCAAATCCTGAGTTCCGCATTGGCCCTCCGGGGTTTCAAAATACCAGGGCATGGTATGACTCCCCTCAAACACATACTTCGCCCCCCGGTTCACAGCTGTTACAAAATCGGAACATTCCCACGTCTCACTTCCGATCAGCCAGTCCCTGCGATTCTTCTCTGTCCATTTGTGAAAATCCTCACAGGTCCCAACCTGTCCGAGGCTGGGCGGTTCCGATCTGAGCATGGCCGCATCTCCTGCCGTGTCCTCCTCACCGGCAGGCTTCAGGCACACATTCCTGTAAGTGCTGATCGGATTCTCCTTCAAATCCGATCCGTTGACGGTGATCTTGTCACCGAAAGCATCAAAAAAGTAATTTGCCAGTCTGCCCATATGCCGGACAACTGAGTCTCCTGTTGAAGCCAGCACCACATTATTTATCTCCGGAGGACCTTCGATTCCTTTTTCAATCAGAGATTTCATGTCACCGACGGAAGCTCCGACAATCCGGCCGTATGAGATATCAATTACGGAGCCCTCCGGGATGTGATAATATGGATCAGAATATGCTCCGGTTTGCTTTTCCTTCTCAGTGTAATAAAACACATCACTGAAATAATGCTCCATATGCAGAACGACATGATGGCTGTAAGAGGGCCACACCTCGTCCGAATCATGCAGCCGATAAAATGGCAGTATCTCATCCCCGCCGACAATGAGCAGATATTCCGCTTTCGCATTCTCTGTCCATCCTTTTATGAGAATGCCCAGTCTGTCAGCGACCATGTTCATATCGGGATTTTCCTCATATGCCTTCTCCTTATCTTCTGCTTCGCACATTTCGGTGCCGTATATGGCTTCGCAGTCCTGGTTGTTCCACTCTGTGAAAGTGCCTTCCGGGATGATAACATCACCCTGATCGTCGGCAAGCCCCTCATACCAGTCCGCATAATATATCACCGCGTCCTTTCTCCCGTCGCCA
>JAOZLU010000342.1:0-2591 GCA_029934695.1 Desulfobacterales bacterium
GTGGTTTCCGGCTCTGCACAAGGTGGGTTCCGGCTTTGCACAAGGTGGTTTCCGGGGATCTGCGGTGGGTTCCGCGCTCTGCACAAGGTGGGTTCCGGCTCTGCACAAGGTGGGTTCCGCTGCGCTCCACCCACCCTACATTTTCCTGAATTGGGTTTATTTGAAATCTCATTTGTCAGTCCATGTGCAGGGCTGCCGGAAAAAGGAGTTAAAAATATGTCAACCTTAACAGATGAAGACAGAGGTGTCCTGCTTAAACTGGCCCGCTCCGTTATCACAGCGGAGATCATAAAAGATTCAAGTGCAGATCGGCCAGAAGTAATTTCCCCTGCCATGAAAGAAAAACGCGGGTGTTTTGTCACTTTACACAAAAAAGGGATTTTAAGAGGATGTATCGGAACCATAGAGCCTGTGAAATCCCTGATTTCCGGAGTGGAAGACAATGCATTGAACGCAGCTTTCCGGGATCCCCGTTTTCCTCCGGCAAAGGCGGATGAACTGACTGATATTGATATTGAAATCAGTGTGCTCACTGTTCCCCGGATACTCGAATGGGAAAATGGTGAAGATCTGAAAAGGAAGCTTAAACCGGGGGTTCACGGTGTTATCCTGTCCCAGGGATGGCACAGCTCAACATTTCTTCCCCAGGTATGGGAACAGCTTCCTGACACCCAGCTTTTTTTGGAGCATCTTTGCCAAAAAGGGGGAATGAAAAAAACATGCTGGATGGACAGAGAGACCGTCGTAAAGGTTTATGAGGCGGAATATTTTTCTGAAGAGACTATTTTTCAGCATTAAAAAATTGAAAGTATATTCCCTCACGCTCGGTTCGGATTGACAAATCCGAACCGCGCCGGATTTGCCAATCCAGCGGGAGCAGGGACAATCCGGCAGGGCAACCTTTGTTGTCTGCACGGGGCTGACTGATTTTTTACGAATCTCTCCGTTAATCCGCATGTTTCAGGGATAATATTAAAGGGGGGTCAAATACAGCATGAAGCAGCTGTCACTGTTTAATGAGCCTATAGAAAAAATACCTGTGACACCTAAGGGCTACAAGGGACTTGCGGGATTCCACAAATATTGGGGCAAAAAACCTCCCGAGGCATGGAGTTTTCTGATTGAGAACTTAACCAAAGAGAAAGATCTGATATTGGATCCCTTTTTGGGTTCGGGCCTTATAGCCAAGAAATGTGCTGATTTGAATCGGAGGTTTGTCGGCTTTGACATCAATCCGTTCAGCATCGAACTGACCAAACTCTGTTTGGACCTTCCTGATTACACGAAACTGAAGAAAGCTCTTGATATTCTGAAAGAAAAAATCAAGCCCGACATTGATTTGCTATATATGACTTCAACCGGAGAGATCATCACACATATCCTTTGGAAAGGTAATAAAATTGACAGGTTGTGGGAAAAAACAGGCAGAAAACGCATCGAACTTGCTCTGCCTGCAGACGAGGTGTCAAAGTTAGAGAATTTTGTCAGTAAGGCCATGCCCATAAAAAAAAAGCTGAATTTATTCGACAATTCGAGAATCAATACCAGAAAGGACATTTCTCTGAAGGATTTATTCACCTCCAGAGCATTAGTTGCAACAGACAAGTTAATTCTTTCTTTCAGCCGCCACAATGGCAATGTTCACAGGGCATTAATGTTAATCCTGACCGCTTCTCTCGGCCAGATGTCCAACATGGTCTTCGCTGTCACGAGAAGAGGCAAAACAAAAGGGACAGAGACAGAAAAAATTGAAGTGGGCAGCTGGGTTATCGGTTACTGGCGACCTGAACAGCATTTTGAAATCAATGCCTGGAACTGTTTTGAGAACAAGGCCAACAAATTGTTAAAAGCTGTGAGAGACACCGACGGTGGCAATATCGTAAAAATTTCGAACTCATTTGGCGACTTCACTGATTCCCGGAATACATCATACCTGAAAGTCGGCGACTCCGAAGTATTATTGCAGGATATTCCCGACAACACAGTAAAACTGATTCTGACCGATCCGCCACACGGGGACAGAATCCCTTATCTTGAACTAAGTGAGTTATGGAACACTTTTCTTGGGTTTGAAGCTGATTTTGACAATGAACTGGTGGTGTCCGATGCAAAAGGAAGAAATAAGGATACAGATCAGTACAACAGAAAGCTGTCGGCGATATTTGCTGATTGTGTCAGGGTGTTGGAGCCGCAGGGATTTCTTGCAGTGATGTTCAATGCCCGCTCTTCCGAGCATTGGAAGAGCCTGCATACATTGGAGGCAATGTCAGAAATGGAGTATGTAGGCTGTTATCCGATGAATTACTCTGCCGGTTCGGTTATCCAGGACAACCGCAAAGGCGGCCTCATATCGGATTATGTTCTTCTGTATGGAAAGCAGATTGCATACGTCCTCAGAAAAAAAATAAATCAGCAATTCGGTGTCATTGACAACTGGAGTGCTGAATACCCAAAAGTGGGAAATCAGCAATGATGGACTTCACGGAAGCATTGAATAAATTTAAGAATGATCGTATCAGAGAACTTTCTTTGTCAGATATTTAGACGAAGCGGATAACAGAACATGGCTTGAACTGAATTTTGATTGGAAA
>JAOZLU010000342.1:2691-7503 GCA_029934695.1 Desulfobacterales bacterium
ATATTTAGACGAAGCGGATAACAGAACATGGCTTGAACTGAATTTTGATTGGAAAGGTGATACTTACACTACTGAGTCAGAAGCAATATTCATTGTGAAAGAATAAAAACATAATTAATCGGTGACAATCCGGCACAAGTAAATCCGGAAGGAGCTATGGAATAAAAAATGGAGAAAAAATGAGTGAACTGAAAAAAGATATTGAGCAAATCAGTGATGAACTGCTGGTCAAACTGGTCATTGACGCGTTTCACCGAATCATCGTCCATTACGGACAATGGTTCGCCCAGGTCGAGCATCAGATAGGCATGGAAAGGGCAATGGAGGTGGAACAGCAGGTGTGGGATGCGAGTATGGGAAATCAGTTGAAACGTCTTGGCAAAACATTCGGTTTCCCTGTTGAAAACGGTGTTCCGGAAGTTATCAGGAATATGCCCAGGGAAGGTCTGACTGATCTGCTGGAAAAGCTCGGAGTCAACTGGCTGGCCAATGACGGGATATGGTTTCAGGCGGTGGAGGGAAAATTCGGCATGAACGATGCAAAACGCTGCAACGACACCTGCTGGACGCGTTACTCACCGTTTGAGGCCGCCCGGATCAGAGACCTGCTGGAACTGCCAAAAAACGGGGGCATCCCGGCACTGAAAAGAGCCCTTGAGTTTCGCATGTACGCCCTGATCAACAAGCAGTCAGCAGAGGATATTGATGAAAACTGTCTGATCTTCCGCATGAACGACTGCCGGGTTCAGGCCGCGAGAAAGCGCAAAGGGCTGCCTGATTATCCATGCAAGACCGCCGGACTGGTGGAGTATTCCCGGTTTGCGGAAACAATAGATTCACGCATCCGCACCGAATGTCTGGGATGTCCTCCGGACGAGCATCCGGATGAATGGTTCTGCGCCTGGAAGTTCACAGTGAACAATGACAAATGATCAAAGGAGTGCTGAAATGAAATTTTAGCACAGTCCGGCCAAGCTAAAATTTTCTCAGGCCGGACGGGATATTTGCCCCAGGCCGGACGGGATTTGCAATCCCGTCCAGCCTGATCCCTAAGTTTTATAATTTCCCGTATGACATGAAATCCCCACAACACCCTTTAATCCTTGATAAAACCTCAGACTATCAGTTATCAACGCCAATGACAAAATTAATACTTGGAGTGACCGGTGGCATTGCCAGCGGGAAAAGCACAGTGGTCAGCATGCTCAGAGAGTTGGGTGTGCCTGCCATTGATTTCGACCTGTTAGCCAGGCAGGCAGTTGAGCCGGGAAAGCCCGCGTTAAGAAAAATCGTTGATTATTTTGGGGAGCAGGTTCTTCAGAAAAATGGCTCCCTTGACCGGAAAAAGCTTTCAAAAATCGTTTTCCAGAATCCTGAGAAAAGGAAAAACCTGGAAAGCTTTACACATCCGGTCATTTATGAAGAATATTTCAGACAGGTCAGCAAGATTGCAGAGAAAAATCCCGGGGCCATCATTCAGGCGGAGATTCCGTTGCTGTTTGAACTGAACCTGCAATCTATGGTTGACAAAACCCTGCTTGTCCATATTCCCCGGGAGAAACAGATAAAACGTCTGACCAGAAGGAACAACATCAGCGAAGCCGAAGCGGCTGCTATCCTTAACGCACAGATGCCCATTGATGAAAAGCTGGAACATGCTGATTTTGTTGTAAGGAACGAGAATTCATCTGATGAAACCAGGAAACAGTTGGAAAGTATCTGGCAGTCGCTGAAAAAAATGCAACATACAAATTTATGAATTCCCGGATATCCTTCATCACAAAGGGTCAGTTTAATAATTTCAAACAGTTGTTCAGAATTTGCGAAGGTATCTGAAAAAGAAACCCGCAAATATCGTTTATGCCCGTCTGACTTTGAACGCCTGCCGCCCTCTGGAAGTCTCTTTTATTTCAAAAGTCACCGGATCATCTTTTTGCAATGTAAAAAAACCATGATCTTCGATACCGGTGCTGTGAACAAATATATCTTCTTCCGCATCTGTTTCAATGAAACCGTAACCTTTTTTTTCATTATACCATTTTATTTGACCTTTCACTGTGAGAACTACTCCTTTCTTTATCATCTTTCATACAGCTTCTCAGATATCAGCCTGGAAGCAAATCATAGAACAGCATCACCCAGATCAGGAAATAAACGCCAAACACAAGTTCAGCATCTGATCTTGACGGATTTGAAAATAAATCCGATTGCTGTGTATGACAAATTCAAAGAATATATAATAAACTGTTTCCAATTGTCAAAATAAAAATCAGTCTTTTTCAGCACGTTTTGATTCAAGTGCTATCATCTTCCTTTTCAGCTCCGGCCCTCCGCCAAACTGACCAATGGAACCGTCACTCAGGATGACTCTGTGACAGGGAATCAGAATCGGAAAAGGGTTCTGTCAACTGATGTACCGACAAAACGGGAAGCCCCGGGACGGCCAATGACTTGGGCGATATCACCGCATCACCAAAACGTGTTTTAAAAATAAGGTGATTGTTCGTTCCCATAATTATGTTCATCCTTTTGTCGGGAGAAATGTAGGGTGGGTGGAGCGTAGCGGAACCCACCTTATGCACAATTGGTTGGTTCCGCTTCGCTGCACCCACCCTACATCTGGGTATTTTATTTTTTTGGATCCGGAATAACATCTGTCCTGTAAAAAAATTTGACCTGCCAAATAAAACCTGTAGCATAATTCCTGAGTTTTTGCTATGCAAAAATATGAATGAAAGAAATGAAAAAATGGAATCGGAAAAAAAATGTGTGCTGCTTGCTGAAAGAATCAGGGATATACTTGGGGGCGGCCTGAAGATATGCAGTGATGTTTTGCACTATATTGATTCCACATTTTCCAACCCGTCAGCAAAAGTGCTTGAAGAGGTTATCAGGAATGAGTCGGATTGCGAAATGGATTCCCTCCTTGAACTGATCTTTTTCCCGGATGAGTCGCTTCAGATTCTTATGGAAGATATTCTGGAAACCGAAAATTTTGAAAAGCAGGATGAAGAAAAGGTTGCGGAATCTCTTTTTTCACACGGGCATCCGCAAACAACCTTATATTTCCCGGACAACAGAGGTGTTTTGAATATTTCAATGCCGCAACACATTGCCGATTCGTTCATATCCCGGCTGAATATTTCAAAGAAACCGGATCAGAGAGTTGTTGAGGCAATCAACATATTTGTCGGTGAACCATCCAAAAAGCATTTCAAAGTCAAACTGAGAAATGCACGGTTTGTCCCCACCGAAAATAAAATCAGCTTTATGTGCTGTTTTTTTGAAAAAATGGACACTGAAAGCAGGGAAATTGTCAACTGTCTGGATTTTATTTTAAACTTTTTTGATGAACTCCGGGATGACACAGACATATTCCAATCCCTGATGGATAAAAAGAGATTCTATTTTCAAAATCTTCAGAAAGCGACAGAATTTGAGGAAAAATTGAAGAAAAGCAACATGGAAACATTGATCCTTCAGGGCGTAAGGACCCCTTATATAAATAAACCGGACACAATGGAAAAGATCGCAATGATTGATACGGTCAGCCTTGCTGTTTTCAGCAGGACCGAGCATCCGGGACAAGCTTGCAGGGCTATGAATCTTGGTGACTATCAGGGAGCGCAGGATATTGACAGGATGGCAAAGGTGCTTTTATATGCCGTTCCCAACCCTTGATTGGGAGTGAAACTGCCTGCAATGTAACCAAAACAGAATACGGATGACATTCTCCCTTCCTTCTTTCGCCGATTCTTCCGGTGCTGATCTGCCACGGAGGATCAGCAGCATGGAGCATCCCGACGGATTTCAGGTCACTGTTTCCCGAATGTCCGGAATTCGCTTCCCATATTTCTGATTTCAGTTATCTTCCTGCCGAGTTCGCCCGAGAATCTCCAGTCGTACCAGTCTCTCCGTGTCTGCTTCGGCCGGCCTTTTCGGTCACTCCGATCATGGCGGAACATCTGAGTCTGGCCGCTGATCTGGATGATCAGATCGTTGTAATCCCTGTCGCTGTTCGTGAACTCCATGTCCTCGAACACGAAACCGATACCCATGTCGTTGACATCCGCCACCTGGCCCGTGTGCATCCCGTAATCCGCATTGGGAGAGGTGAAGGAGAACAGCAGGACCACCACAGTGCGGACTACAACCCCGCTGACTTCGAAGTCAGCCTCTCGGAACTGCTGAGGGTGATTTTATAATAATTTTTATGCGAGGTTTGTGTTCATGTGCCGGACGGGGTTGCAAACCCCGTCCGGCAGTCTTAACTTGATGCATATGGGGCACAAAGCTTAAACCTGCACGTTCGGCCGGATCTGTCTGAGGGCAGGTGCGGGAGCCTCCCTTGAATCCGTTATAATCAGTAATTTTAATTTTTATGCGAGGTTTGTGTTCAATGGATAACAACTACTTTATGGGAAAGGCATTGGAGCAGGCAGAAAAAGCACTGTCAAGAAAGGAATTTCCTGTGGGCTGTGTACTGGTATATGAGGGCAGGATTCTTGCAACCGGAGCGCGGAACGGCACCGCAGACGATACCTTTAATGAAACGGATCATGCGGAAATGGTTGCGCTAAGAAGCCTTTCCGGTCTGCCAAAGGATATAGACAGGGACAAAATCACGCTTTTCTGTACTCTGGAGCCTTGTCTGATGTGTTTCGGCGCCATTTTATTAAGCGGCATCGGAAAAATTGTTTATGCTTATGAAGACGCAATGGGTGGGGGAACACGGTGCGATCTGACACAACTCACCCCCCTGTACAAAAAACGTCAGATTTCAATTGTGCCGAACTTATGTCGCAGCAGGAG
>JAOZLU010000941.1 GCA_029934695.1 Desulfobacterales bacterium
ACTGTCAGGTACTTTTCGTGCTATGGTATTTTAAAATAATACTACACAAATTAACGGCTCTTTGGTAATTCGTGTTGAAAACAAATTGCTTATAAATCAGTGCATTATCAAAGATATTCGGGTTGCAGACATCGGGGTTTTGCGATTCTCCCCTGTCCGGCAGGATTTTCTGTTGACATGATGACAGAATTATGCCATATCACATCTTTTGACACCGGAAAACAGAAAACCCGAAAGGAGAACAGACCATGAAAGATTTGCATGATACGGAACATAACTGCGGACCGGAGGGATATCCCTCTTATTTCCCGGGGGAGAATCCGTTTTTTCCGTCCGGAAACACTGCGGACAGCGGGGATGCCCGGTATCCCGGAATTCCCGCGGTTTTCCCGTGGTATGCCCCGCGGTCTTCGGACGCATTTCTGGAAACACTGCTGAATATTCCGGGGGTCGCCGTGGAGAGCATGGAGATAACCGGAGAGGGAGTCATAATAACAGTGAGAAGCACTGTCGAAGGAACCCGCTGCGGCAGATGCGGCCGGGAGATATGCAGACCTTACGGCCACGGCCGGGAGATCACGCTCCGCCACCTGTCTCTTTTCGGAAATGAGACTCACATCCGCATCTGTCCTCCGAGATATCAGTGCGTCCGTTGCGAAGGCAGTCCTGTCACGACACAGAAGGCCTCGTGGCACAGTCAGAGAAGTCCGCATACGACGGCATATGAGAATCATATTCTGACTCAGCTGGTCAGCAGCACCGTCGGGGACGTGAGTGTCAGAGAACACGTCGGATATGAGGCCGTCATGGGAATCATCGCCCGCAGGATCGAACTGGGATGAGATACTGAGCATTGACACAATAGGAACGGATGAGATCTCGCTGAAAAAAGGGCATAAGAATTTTGTGACAGTTGTGACAGCCCTCACAGACGGTAAACTGATGATATTGGCGGTTCTTCCGGATCGTGAGAAGAAAACCGTGAGAAAATTTTTCAAATCAGTCCCCAAAAGACTCAGAAAGAAGGTGAGAACAGTATGTTCGGACATGTATGAGGGATTTGTCAACGCTGCGAAGGATATCTTCGGAAAGAGAACCAGGATCGTGGTCGACCGTTTTCATGTCGCCCGGCTGTACAGAAATGACCTGGACGGACTTCGCAAAAAGGAGATGAGACGTCTGAGAGACGAGCTGTCAGAGAAGGAGTACGGAAAGCTGAAGGGGGCAATGTGGGCGTTGCGAAAAAAACCGGAGAAACTGAGCCCGGAAGAGAAGGATGTTCCGGAATGTCTGTTCGGACACTCTCCGGAACTTGAGACGGCGTACCGGCTCTGTCAGGAACTGACGGACATTTTTGAGGAGGACATTTCCAAAAGTGAGGCAAAACGGAGAATCGGCAACTGGAAACTGTGGGTCAGGCTGAGCGGTCTGAGCTGTTATGACAAGTTTATGAGGACACTGGAAAAATGGTGCGAAGAGATAACGAATTATTTTGTCGACCGGCGCACAAGCGGTTTTGTCGAGGGACTGAACAACAAGATCAAGGTGATAAAACGACGCTGCTACGGAATACTCAATGTTGATCATCTGTTCCAGAGAATATTTCTCGATATCAGAGGATATTCTCTGTTCGCCTCATAACAATAGTAATGAGAACAGTAAAAATGAATTGTCAAAGAGCTAAAAAATAAGATAAAGCCTTGTTTTATATACTAAACAGCTTCAACACGAATTACCAGAGATCCCAAATTTCCCTGCGATTCAACGGATTTTGCACAGTTTCAGCCAGCCAGTAAAACGCAGAGATCGCAGAGATTCTGACACCCCGGTTTCCAAGCACGGATCATACGGAAAGATCATTCGTGTCATTTGTGGTCATCTGTAATCACGGGAAAAGATCAGGTCTCATACACTTCTTCCGGGAAATCCGGCCGCGAACTGTTCGTGGTCATCTGCCGGC